>NZ_SOFR01000057.1:0-8802 GCF_004402735.1 Cryobacterium sp. MDB1-18-1
ACGAGTACGGGGGCGGCCGGGTGGAGCGGATGTATTCGGTGCTCTTCGCCGCCACGATGCGCGGCGTCGGGCTCGACGACCGTTACGGGGCGTATGTGGGCGCGGTGCCGGCAATCACCCTGGCCTCGTTCAACACGATGTCCCTGTTCGGGTTGAATCGTCGCCTTGTGGGCGCGTTGGTGGGGCACTTGGCGGCGTTCGAGATGACGTCCGCGATCTCGAATCGACTCTACGCCGACGGTTTCCAACGCCTCGGTTTCGATGACGCGGTCACCGAATACTTTGACGAACAGGTCGAAGCAGATGCCGTACACGAACAAATCGCCGGCCGCGACCTGGCCGGCTCCTCGCCCACGACGACCCCGTCGCCGTCGCCGTCGCCGTCGCCGACATCACGTTCGGCGCCAACACCTGCCTGACCCTGGACGGCCGGATGGCCGACCACATCCTCACCACCTGGAAAGACGGGAAGCCTTCCCTACGAACCTCACCCCAGGCGGGTTTCCCGCCGGCGGCCACAACCACACCATGAGCCGGGCAGACACCCCCCCCCCCCCCCCNGCTGCAAAACGAAAACGGGGAAATACCCCGAACCCGCGCATCCGTCGCGCTCTGCCGTTGCGGCGTGTCTGCGATTAGGCCGTTCTGCGACGGCACCCACAAGCTCGTCAGCTTCACCACGAACCCGGCCCCGCAGTCCGAACCCCCGCCGCCGCGATACCAGCCCTGATAGTTGCACCCGCCGGGAGCCCGTGCGTAGGATTTCGACCACCGCCGAACGCCGGGCGCATCCACATCCGACGAGAACCGGGTGTCCGGACGGGTCCTGGGCCTTCACGGGTATTTTTTGCCACCCGATGTGACGAATCGGCCAGTCCACACGTCATAACTGTGACCGTCGTCGGGTACGACATCGGTGCAACACTGACGACTTGACCGCATCGACTACATAGTGCTGAAGCGAAGGAGTGCGACTATGCCGTTCTCGTCCCCGTCCGCGGTGACCCTGCCCTCTGAAAACCCGGGCGGCAGTGCGGGCAAAACATTCATCAGCGAGAGCATCATCGCGCAAGTCGCGGGCATCGCCGCCCGCGACGTCACCGGCGTATACGCCCTCGGCGGTGGCATGGCGCGCGCGCTCGGTGCACTCCGAGAAACCATCAACGGCACCGATGCAAGCCAAGGCATCGACGTAGACGTTGAAAAGGCAAACGTAGTCGTCAACGTCACACTCGTCGCCCAGTACCCAGCTCGCCTGCAGCAAACTGCTGCAGACGTGCGCGAAGCCGTGGTCCGGGCCGTAGAAGACCTCATCGGCATGACCGTGACCGAGGTCAACGTCACCATTGCCGACATCCACGAACCAGACGACACCGCCGACCCGCTGGCCGGTTCGGTCTCCAACTCCCCGGCACACCCTGCTCCGGTTCCCCCCAGCAGCACCCCAATGAACACAGAAAGCGAGAACACGATGAGTGCATCCGACAAGATCAACAACGCCGCCGAAGACCTCAAGGGCAAGGCAAACGAGGCCATCGGCAAGGCCACCAACGACGACTCGAAGGTCGCCGAGGGCCGCGCCGAGCAGGCATCCGCCAGCGTCAAGAAGGCCGGCGAAAACGTCAAGGACGCCTTCACAAGCTAACCCTGCAGTGCGGCAGGCTCCGGCCTGCCGCACAAAGCTCCGCCCCCGGTGCCGCCACCTCGGCGATCACCCGGTCCAACACTAGAAAGCGAGCACCCACCATGGGCTTCTTCAGATTCCTCCTCCTGGGCGTAATCGGCGCCCTCCTCGGCGGGTTCCTCGGCGGCCTGCTCTTCAAAGCCCCGCTCCAGGACTTCTTCTCCATCCAAACCTGGCTACTCGCCATCGGCGGCTCCATCGTCGTGCTGCTGATCTACGGCCTCGTCACAGACCGCCGCCGGACGACCTAAAACTAATCCTGTCCGGGCACCCGGGCAGGACCTCGCTGCGTTGGTCCGGGCCGCCCCGTCAAAGCGGACCGGACCAAGGCCGAGCGCCAAACCGACATTAGGCGTGCTGCCGATTATGAACAGAGCACGTTCCAAAGCCCGCCTCCCACCCTGCGTCAAGCTGGACGCACCCTCCTCGTGACGGCCTTGGTAAATCTGAGCGTGCCGGATGTCTTCATGCGCAGGCCCGTATAACAACCAGGTAGTGCACCCAGTGCACTCAGATTCCGTGGCTTGCACCGCACATTCCGCAAGCTCCGGTCAAGTCGTCGGCAGCGACTCGTCTCGCAGCAACAACGCGCGCTGGCCCTCGCAAGGAAAGCGTCCCACAGGCCAGCTGCGCGCGGTTGTGGCGGCTACTGCGTCACCGCAGTGTGGCCCCCAGTGGGGCCCAATCAGGGAGGTCTTGGTTCAGCGGGAGGTGTGGGAGAATCGTGCCAGCCATCCGGCGATCGGGCGCTGCTGCTCGCCTTGCTGGGCGGCGAGCACGATCAAGATCACGGTGAGAGCCGGCGTCACCCATTGCAACACGCGCTGCTGACGCTGCAGAGATTCGAGTTCCGCGGACGCGCCGGGACCGCCTTCGGTGGTTCCGATGGTGGCTTCCCCGGAGTGCTTGCTCATCTGCGTGCCCAAGATGCCCGAATACAGGGTTGTTCCCGCGGCCACGCCCGTGAGCGCCAGCTTCACGATGGTGTTCGCGCGCGCTTCGGGCTGACCGGCCAGACGCGCCTTGTTGCCTAGGATCAGGCCGGCCCCGCCGACCCCGTGGGCGATGAGGGCGGCTACCTGTACCGGCGCCCACCTTTTCCATCCCTCACTGGCCAAGGCCAATCGTTCCCGGGGATTCTTCGCCGTCGCGGCGCTCCCGTTGAGCCCAACAGCTCCCATCAATGCCCCGCCCGCCCATACGGCCAACCCCACATCATGCAGGCTGCGAACAAACGTATTGCGTCCAGTCACGGTGAACTCCCTTTCAGTACGGTTCTTCCCCGACGCGAATGCACAGGGACAGACACTAACTACGACGGGCGCCGCGACCGATTTCTCACGCCCGGCACCCACCACTACCACGCCTCACAGGTTCTTCCCAGTCCGAGCGCCCACGCCCTGCGCACCCCCCACGTGTCCGTGGACTGCGAAAAACGCGCACCGCCGCGGATACCGGGTTGTCATCAACCGGTATAGGTGGTCTCCAGTTTCGGGGTGTTTCGGCCGTGATGGCGACGATTCAGTTCTCGTCCTGAGCGCGTCGATTCCAACTGAAAGGGGCCCATGAGCTCCGTCACATCCCGGTCTCTGCCCTACCCGATGGGTGCCACCCCGGTTGCGGGGGGGCATCAACATGGCGGTGTATTCCGAGACGGCCGACCTGGTCGAGTTCTGCTCCTTCGATGACGCGGGCGTGGACACCCGCACCCCGCTGGCCGAGCGCACCGGCCACGTATTCCACGGCCTGATTCCCGGGGCGGGGATCGGTACGCGCTACGGCCTCCGTTTGCACGGACCCTGGAACCCCGCCAACGGGCTACGTCACAACGCCCTCAAGGTGCTGCTCGACCCCCACGTCCGCGCCGTAGAGGGCGCTTACGCGTGGGCCCAGGAAATGTTCAGACACGACCAGAACAACCCCGAACACTTGGACCCGAGCGACTCCGCCGGGTTTACGCCGCGCTGCGTGATCACTGACCCGGACTTGGACTGGACCGGCGACAGCGCACCGCTGACACAGCTCAGCAACACGGTGATCTACGAGGTCCACGTCAAAGGCTTCACCCAGACCCACCCTGACGTCCCGGACAACATTCGCGGCACCTACGCGGGCCTATCAAGCCCTGCCGCTCTCACGCACTTCACCGAGCTGGGCGTGACGGCTATGGAACTGATGCCGGTCCAGCAATTGGTGCAGGACAGCCACCTCGAAGAGAAAACGCCACACACTACAACGTCGTACAACGACGAATGCCCTGGCCCTGACCCCATGTGAGATCAAGCTGGCGTGTACCCCAAATTGGCAGGCCTCGCGGACAGCCTATGACAAAACCTCACAGACACTCTCGCGGCACGGTTGATCCCGGCATCAAGTTTCGAACTCACTGCTGCAGAATTCCACGAAAGCCCCTGATGACCAACCGACCTCCGATCAGTTCCGGCAACTCACAAAAGTACTGAGGTTCTCCTGCAATCCCGCAAGCTCGTTCGCGACTATTGCGATCGTCGCACCCTCCCCATTCGTTGCGCCCTGCCCTGCAACCGCTCATCGCTCATAGCTGGGGCTTCACGGCGGTGCCCCGGGTGCAGTTTTCATCATGGGCGGACGTACGCACCTCGAGGAACTGCACCAGGCGCCAGGTGTGTTGTGTGGTGTTAGCGTGTTCCGCTGGTCGTGACGATCGCGGTCCACGGACCGGCCGGGACGTCGCTTGCTGCGAGGAACTGCCAGTCGACAGTGTCGGTTTCCCCGTTGACGTCGGTGAAGTGTAGGCACCCGTTCAGCGCTGGGGACACGTCCATGCCTGCACCGTTGAACTTGCGGTTTTCGGGTCGTTGATCGTTGGAGCCGAAAACGTAGCTGGAGTCGTGATAGCTGCCGGGGCCGGCGTCTTCGATCTGGCCGTAGCAAGTCTGCCCGTTCGCCCGAATCCTGACCCACCTGTTCTTCATCAGACTCGCCGTAGGATCTCCCGCAGGCGCTGCGTAGGCCGGCTCCCCTGCCCACGGAATCACCTTCTGGCGCATGGATAGGGCAGTCTGATCGTGGACGTCATCGAAGGGAAGATCCAGGTAGAACGGGTTCTCCTTCGGAGTCATCTGGCTGGGAAAAAACCCATTGACGCCACTGCGCTGCTCGGTCTGACAGGACCCATCAGTGAGAACTCCGTCACACCCTCCAAAGCTCTGGATCCAGAGCGAGTTATAAGTGGAGAGAACCTGGCTGCCATCTGCGGCAGTCGGGTCGAAGACTTCGCCCACCCAAAACGTGGTCGAGACAATGTGCGTATGCCACGGGAACTGGGTCCCCGCCGGCCGGACAAAGAGTACGACGATCGTGGCGACGACCCCTGTCGCGGCCACGACGGCTGCAAGCTGGACAATTCGCGTGCGCGTCCAGCCACGCCGAGAACGATGACTGGGCACTCTGCTGTTGGTGCCTATGGGTTCTTGGTGACTGGGCGGCACGATCATTGAGCCCTCGGTCCCTGACCCGTCTTGGATTCTGGACACGAAGCTCCTTAGCGAAATGGATCATGTTCTCGGCCGGCGATGATGTCCCAGCCTCCCTGTGAAAGGGCGCTGAGCCTAGGCCGGATGTCGTGGCGTGTGGGTTTTCAGCCGTCGTGAGGCAATAACTGCGGTTAACCGCAGTAGCAAGCACCGGCCGGCCGCCTTCGTGGCCCTCAGTGAGCGGGCGACGCTCGTACGGGGTTAAAGGCGCAAAGAAATCGGCTAAGCGCACGTGGAGGCGGCGGGCGAGGGCAAAGGCAATCTGGTGAGAGTAGAACTTCCGAAAGATCCGACAATGGAATGGATGTTTTCTTTGCGCTTCCCGGAATCGCGAACTGAGCTGCTGCAGAGCAGTCCACGCGCAGCAGCTCATTTCAAAGGCGAATGTTGAACGAATCGCTGTCGGCCCTTGATATGGCTGGTCGGGTTATTGTGTGCGCATGTTTGGTTTGACGTTTGAGAAGTTGTTGCTGGTTGGGGTGGTGGCAGTCTTTTTGGTGGGCCCGGAGAAGCTGCCGCATTACGCGGCCATGTTGGGCCGTGTAGTGCGGCAGTTGCGGGTATTGGCGTCCGGGGCATCGGATCGGCTACGGGATGAGATGGGCCCTGACTTCGATGACGTCGACTGGAAGAAGTACGATCCCCGCAAGTATGATCCCCGCCGGATCATCCGGGAGGCGCTCCTAGACAGTGACGATACGCCGCCACACAGCCCGAGCCCGGTGCAGCCCCCCACCGACGTTCCGCTCGCTTCGCGGGAGGGAGCGGAAGATGTCGTCCAGCAGGCACCCGTGATCACACCGCCGGCGACCGGACTCTCAGGACCCGACATTTCCGGGACAAGCGACGCTCGTTGAGCGCAGCCCGCCGCGTCACGCGGTGAGTCCTTCCTCGAGGTTTTGGGCACGTTTGGCGGTGCGACGATCGTGGAGGGCAGCGATGCCGTACGCGGTGAAGTAGAGCAGGACCATGGGGATGGAGAGCAGGAACATGGAGATGACATCGGCGGCCGGGGTCGCGATGGCAGTGAACAAGATGATGATCAGGGTGGCGATTCGCCAGGACTTGATGATGGAGTGGGCGCTGATCACCCCGGCGAAATTGAGCAGGACAAGGAATACCGGGAGCACGAAAGCGATCCCGATAGCGACGACGAGTTTGAGGACGAAGTCGAAGTAGTTTTGGGCGTTGATGAAGGCCGCGTCTTGGGTGGGTGCGAATCCGGTCATGAGTTCCACGACGTGGGGAAGGACATACCATCCCGCCGCGCAGCCAGCCAAGAACAGGGGAACAGCGGTGAAGAAGAAGCCGAACGTGTACCGCTTTTCCGTGCGAGTGAGGCCGGGCATCAGGAACGCGAAGGTTTGGTAGAGCCAGACTGGGCTGGACACGATCAGGCCGACGTAGACCGATATTTTCAGCTTCAGGTCAAAGGCGGACGTGATGTCGGGGTAGTTGATTTGAGCGTTTCGGTGTTGGGCGTGAACGATGGCGTAGATCGGTTCCCTGAGTGCGTCCCAGACGAAGCCGGAGAGCAACCAGCCGGCGATGGTGCCGAGCAGAATCCCGGCCGCTGCGAGGAACAGGCGTTTACGTAGTTCCAGAAGATGCTGGCCCAAAGTCATCCGCCCCGCGGGGGCGGGCCGAGACCGGGCGCCCAGGACCACGACGGTTATGGCATCGAAGACGGCCCAGTGGCGCCCGTCTGCTTGGCGGGCTCTATGCGCGGCTCAGGGGTGACAGCTGACGAAACGGGTTTGTCGTCTTCTGGTTCCGTTCTGATTTCGCTTTTGAGAATCTTCATCGACTGCCCCAGGCTCCGGGCAAGCCCGGGAAGTTTGGGTGCGCCAAAGAGCAGCAGAATGATCACCAGAATGATTAGGAAATGCCATCCAGTCAAATTGCCCAGCATGATGTGGTGTCCTCCCTGTGACGAAAAATGAGTGAACGCATCGTATACCCCGACATCCACCGGCCCCGGGCAACCGAATAAATACTCCCACGCACGTCAGGCCGGGACCATGGTGGGTTGCAGCCGGTGCTAGGCTGACCGGCCGAGAGGGCCGCCTATTTGATGTTTTCAGTATCTTGAAACTAAACCCGTGCGAGCTCCTATACGGCACGGGCGGAGCGTAACGTTCGCAGGGTCGGAGTCATTCAGGCTGTGATGCGAGGTTGGACGCACCATGCCGTTTCGGGTGCGGACAGGGGTTCTGGCCCGCCATGAGCACACGAGATGGTTGGAGAAGCGTTCATGTTCGAGCACAAGTTCATTGCTAACGCGATCAGCAGGAGCGCGGAAAATGCCCTAGACCGGCGCCGCTTCTTCCAGGCAGCAGGAGTCGCCGGATTCGGTGTCGGATCAGCGGTGCTCCTCGCCGGTCAACCCGCCCTTGCCACCGAACGAAAAGATGACGGTGGTGCGCCCAGCGATTCAGCAATTTTGAACTTCGCCCTGAACCTGGAATACCTCGAGGCCGAGTTCTACCTCCAAGCCGTGACAGGTAACGGACTGCCCGATGACATGATCACCGGTCGCGGACAGCAAGGAGACGTCAGCGGCGGCTACGCCGTGCCCTTTGACACCCCTGCAATCCGTAAGTACGCGCAAGAAATCGCGGCGGACGAGAAGTCCCACGTTGCCTTCCTCCGGAGTGCCCTCGGTGGCGCCGCGGTGTCCCGGCCCACGCTCAACCTCGATGACAGCTTCACCGCCGCAGCCCTCGCCGCGGGACTCATCGGCCCCGGCGAAACCTTCGACGTGTTCGAGAACGAAGTCAATTTCCTCTTCGGCGCCTTTATCTTCGAAGACGTCGGCGTGACCGCCTACAAAGGTGCCGCACCCCTCATCAGTAACAGAACCTACTTGGAAGCCGCGGCCGGCCTCCTCGCCGTTGAGGCCTACCACGCAGGCATCATCCGAACCACCCTCTACTCCCTCGGCGTGGAGACCCCCTCGATCTACCCGACCATCCAGAAAATCTCCGACGCCCGAGACAGCCTCGACGGGCCCACGGACCTTGACCAAGGCATCGGCACAGCCGACACGTCCAACCTGGTCCCCACGGACGCGAACGCGCTCGCCTTCAGCCGCACCCCCGGCCAAGTCCTCAACATCGCCTACCTCACCCCCAACAAGGCCACCTCCGGCGGATTCTTCCCCGACGGCGTCAACGGCAAAATCAACACCAGCGGACACTAAACAACGGCCCTCTGCCCGATCCACAGCGGGCAGAGGGCGCCCCACCAGCCCACGAACGATCTCCCACACCGGGATGACTCACAATATTGGCACCACAACTCTCGGCACCGCATTATCTTCACGAAGGCGACGCAGAGCCAAACCGCCACCAGAACCGTAGGCCGCAACTCTAGAAAGACCATTTGTCCGTCGCTCACGAGCCGCCGCCTCAGCAGCCCCGTCCCCTCATTCCCGGGTGGGACGCACAAGCCCGCCAGGACTGCCGATCAACTGGGTGACGGAGCACACGAAAAACGTGAAGTCACTACTTGCGCAAAGGAACCGTCCGCGCACCAAATCGACGCCAACGTTTTACTCGTCCGCTACCGCACCGACACCCCGGAGAGTAGGCCAGACTGACA
>NZ_SOFR01000020.1:0-157580 GCF_004402735.1 Cryobacterium sp. MDB1-18-1
GCACCTGCCCCGTGTGGAGTCGCCAGAACCGCAGGGACCGGTCGTCGTAGACGGCCTTCTCCCGGGCGGCGATGCCGGCCTCATCGAGCACGTCCCGCATCCGCCGGGCGCGCTTGAACAGCTGGTCAGCGTTCACCGTGCGCGCTTCGGCGAGGAGCCGGGTCAGGGCCGTCGCGAGTTTCTCCGGCGTGATCGCCCGGTCCAGGTCGCCCAGGCCTTTCCGGAGCGAGTCCGCCTTCTCGACGCTCAGCCAGCCCTCGCGCAGGGCCCGGCCGATCGGCGCGTGCCACGGCGGAACCGCGGCAGCAGGAACCGGCGGGTCGACCGGCGGCAGGTCTGGAGCGGCCTCGTTGAGGGGCGGAGTCCCGTCGAGTAACTTCTGCGCCTCGGCGGCTTCGCGGGCGGCCTTCTCGGCGGCGTCGGCCTCGGCCAGCAGCCGGCCCACCCCGAGGAGCTTGACAGCATCGCCCTTGCTTGACCCAGACACGCTCTGCAGCAGGTCTTCCGGGGTCCGGAACCCGTGCCGGGCCGCGAGCCCGTTCCCGCCGAGTTCAGCCCGGGAACGGCGGGCGAGGGTCGCCGCCATCCACGCGGCACACGTCTCCAGCGCCCGCCGGGAATCCGCGATCAACGCTTGCCCGGCAAGAACCTGCTCGTCGCTGAGCGCGTCGTAGTCAGCTGATGACCTTCCCAAGGCCGCGACAGCATCCGGCACCAGCACGGTGACGGGCGTACTGGGAGACGCACCGCCATGCGGCCGATCGGGCGAAGCGGGCGACTCCGAGTGGTTGGTCATGCCCCCACGTTACGACCCACCACCGACATTCTCTGAGCATGGCTCAGGTATGTGGAAATCTACTCTGATCAGGTACGTGTTGAGGCGAATTCACAACGTTCTCGTTCTTTCGAGAGCCTGTTCTCCCCTCCAGGGACGGTTGGAGACGCCCTGAGATCAGTCGTCGAACGTGTTCAACATGGCGTGTGCCGCGCGCTCGAGGTAGTCCCAGAGCACGGTTCGCTGCAGCTCGGGCAGCTCGCAGGAGTCGACCGCGGCACGCATGTGCAGCAGCCAGCGGTCCCTGGCGTCCGGGTTGACCTTGAAGGGCTGGTGCCGCTGGCGCAGCCGCGGGTGTCCGCGCTGTTCGCTGTAGGTGCCCGGGCCGCCCCAGTACTGCTCGAGGAACCCGGTGAGGCGCGCTGCCGCTGGGCCGAGGTCGTCCTCCGGATACATCGGCTTCAGCACGGGGTCGCCGGCGACACCCCGGTAGAACTCGGTGACGAGCCTCTCGAAGAACGGTCGCCCGCCGACCTGCTCGTAGAACGAGGCACCGATCGCGGCACCGTTCTCACCGTTGCGCAGCAGCACCCGGGCAGGCAGTGCGGGGTCGACCGGGGTCGGGGCGGGGGCGGATGCCGGTGGCTGGGCGGGGTCAGTCGTCATGGGATCCCTCGGGGGTGGGTTCGGTTTCGGGAGTCGGCGGGCCCGGGTGGGCGGCGTCCGGCGTCGGAACAGTCGGAGCCTTCGGAACAGTCGGAGCCTTCGGGGCTGCCTGAGCCTTCGGGGTGGCTGGAGCGGTCGCGGTGGTCGGGGTGGTCGGGGTGGCGGAAGTCTTGGGGGCTCGCGGAGCGCGGGGTGCGGTTGCCCGTGGGGCGGGGGCCTGGGCAGCCTCGCCGGGAGCGTCGTCGACCGGGGCTTCCTTCTTGGGAACGGACTTGGCCTTGCGGGGCCCGCGTGGGGTCCTGGCCTTCTTGAGCGGAACAACCTCGATGTGCGGCAGCGGATCGGGTTCCGCGGCCGCGGCGACGGCGGCGATATCGACGGGGTTCGTCGGCGGCGTGGCATCCGAGCCGTCGTCCGACCCCGTCATCACGACGCTGTTGAGCGGAGTGAGCGAAACCCCGAGGCTGTCGAGCGCGAGCTTCAGGTGCAGGCGCAGGTCGCGGGCGAAGTCCCACTTCGCCGAGACACGCACCTTCACGGCGAGCCGGGTGACAAGGGCCTCGGCGGAAATCGACTCGAGGCCCCAGATCTCCGGCTTCTCGAGGATGATCGACCGCCATTTGCGACTCGAGGCGAGCGCCGTCGCGACCCGCAGCATTTCGGACTGGATGGCTTCGACGTCCGAGCTGTACGGGATGGGCAGGTCGATGATGACGCGGGCCCAGCCCTGCGACATGTTGCCGACCCGGAGGATCTCGCCGTTGCGCACGAACCAGAGCGTGCCGTTCACGTCGCGGATCTGGGTGATGCGGATGCCGACCGTCTCCACGACGCCGGAGGCGAACCCGGTGTCGACGATGTCGCCAACGCCGAGCTGGTCCTCCATGACCATGAACAGGCCGTTCAGGATGTCCTTGACGATGTTCTGGGCACCGAAGCCGAGGCCGGCGCCGATCGCGGCCGTCAGCAGGGCGAACGAGCCCAGGATGCTCGGGGCCATCACCTGCAGGATGAGCAGGCCGGCGATGATCACGACGAGCACATTGACGATGTTGGTCAGTACGGAGCCGAGCGTACGGGTGCGCTGCACGACGCGAACGGCGGCGACCGGGGACACATTGAGCGCCCGGGTGTCCTCAACCTTCTGGGTGCGCTTGACGCCGGTGACAATCTGGATCACCACGCGGCGGATCACGAACTGCAGGATCCAGTGCACCGCGAACGCGACGATGAGGATTCCGAGCACCTGCAGCAGTTGTAGCCCGAGGGTCGTTGTGAAGTATTTGACGATTTCAGCCCAGATAATGTCCCAGTTCATAGCGCTTTCGAGTCTACCGAGAGCCGACCGGGCGAACCCTGAGCGCCCCGCCAACGTGAAAACGGCCCCGCCCCCTGAGGGGCGAGGCCGTTCGGGCCGGCGGATGCCGCCTGTGGCTACTCGGCGTCGCGCGCCTGGGCGGCGAGGGAACGTTCCACTCCCGCGAGGTTCTCGATCACGAGGCGACGCAGTGCGACGGGCTCGGGGTTGGCGTCGAGCCACGTGCGGGTCGCCTCGACGAGCGCCTGGTTGGCGAGCGGGGACGGGTAGAGGCCGATGATGAGCTTCTCCGCGATCGAGAAGCTGCGGGAGACCCAGATCGGCTGCAGCATCGCGAAGTAGGTGTCGACGAACGGCTCGAGCAGGCTCGTGTCGTTCGCGCGCAGGAACCCGGCCGCGGTGACGCGCACGATCGTATTCGGGGCGGTGTCCGTCTCGATCAGGGAATCCCAGGCGGCCTGCTTGGCCTCCGGGGTCGGAAGAGCGGCGCGAGCCTGCGCGGCCGACTGGGCGCCGGTCGCGGTGTTGTCCGCAGCGTGCGCCGCGTCGATCTCCGCGCCGTCGACCTTGCCGCCGGCGGCAAGGGCGATGAGCAGCTCCCAGGCGAGGTCGGTGTCGATCTCGAGCCCCTCGAGCGGGACCGTTCCGTTCCGGAGGGCCGCGACGCTCGCGAGCTGGCTGTCGGTGGCGGCGACGGAGGCGAAGAACTTCACGAACTGGAACTGCGCGTCGCTGCCGGGCTCGGCGTGCTGGGCGAGGGACCAGAGCGCGTCGCCGACCTCGGTCAGCGTCGAGGCCTGGAACTCGGGAGCCACATAATAGTTCGCGGCGAGCACGAGCTGGCCGAGCACGGTGCGCAGGGTGGTCGACTCTGTCTCGCTCGCGATGTTGCCGAGCACGAGGCTCACGAAGTCGCGGGCGCCGGTCTCGGCGTCGCGGGTGGCGTCCCAGATCGCACCCCAGACGATGGCGCGGGCGAGTGGGCTCTCGATCGCGGCGAGGTTCTCGAGGGCCACCTCCTGCGAGGCCGGGTCGAGCCGGACCTTCGCATAGGCGAGGTCGTCGTCGTTGAGGAGCACGAGGGCCGGGCGGGCGCGGCTGACGAGTTCGGCAACATCCGTCTTCTCTCCGTCGACGTCGATCTCGACCCGGTGGGTGCGCACGAGCTGCCCGTCGACGAGGTCGTAGAACCCGATCGCGAGGCGGTGCGGGCGGATCGTCGGGTAGTCGGCGGTCGCGCTCTGCAGCACGGAGAAGCCGGTGATGACCCCGGCGGCGTCCACGGCGATCTCGGGGCGGAGGGTGTTGACGCCCGCGGTCTCGAGCCACTTCGCGGCCCAGCCGGAGAGGTCGCGGCCGCTGGATGCCTCGAGCTCGACGAGGAGGTCGTTGAGCTCGGTGTTGCCCCACTGGTGCTTGGCGAAGTAGGAGGCGACGCCGGCGAAGAACTCGTCGCGGCCGACCCAGGCGACGAGCTGCTTGAGGACAGATCCGCCCTTGGCGTAGGTGATGCCGTCGAAGTTGACGAGCACGTCATCGAAGTCGGTGATGGTCGCGACGACGGGGTGGGTCGAGGGCAGCTGGTCCTGCTTGTATGCCCAGCTCTTCTCCATCACGGCGAAGGTGGTCCAGGCCTCTGTCCACTCGGTCGCTTCGGCAGTGGCGATGGTCGAGGCCCACTCAGCGAAGGACTCGTTGAGCCACAGGTCGTTCCACCACTTCATCGTGACGAGGTCGCCGAACCACATGTGCGCGAGTTCGTGCAGCACGGTGACGACGCGGCGTTCCTTGATGGCATCCGTGACCTTGGACCGGAAGACGTAGGTCTCGGTGAAGGTGACCGCTCCGGCGTTCTCCATCGCGCCCGCGTTGAACTCCGGCACGAAGAGCTGGTCGTACTTGTCGAAGGGATACGGGTAGTTGAACTTCTCCTCGAAGTAGGCGAAGCCCTGGCGGGTCTTCTCGAAGAGGTAGTCGGAGTCGAGGAACTGGGACAGGCTCTTGCGGCTGAACAGGCCGAGGGGGATGATCCGGCCGTCGCTCGAGGTGAGCTCGCTGCGGATGACCGCGTACGGGCCGGCGATGAGCGCCGTGATGTAGCTCGAGATCGTGTGGGTGGGCTCGAACGCCCAGGTCTTCGCGCCGTTGCCGGCATCCGTGGGCTCGGGCGTCGTCGAGTTGGAGACGACCTCCCATTCGCCGGGGGCCGTCACGGTGAACTGGAACGCGGCCTTGAGGTCGGGCTGCTCGAAGACCGCGAACACGCGGCGGGAGTCCGGAACCTCGAACTGGCTGTAGAGGTAGACCTCGTTGTCGACCGGGTCGACGAAACGGTGCAGGCCCTCACCGGTGTTCGTGTACTCGGCGTCGGCGACGACGGTGAGCGTGTTCTCTGCGGCGAGACCATCGAGCTGAATGCGGATGCCGTCGCTCACGCTTGCCGGGTCGAGGTCGACCCCGTTGAGGGTCACTGCGTGCACCGTGCGCGTGATCGCGTCGATGAACGTCGAGGCACCCGGGGTCGCGGTGAAGGTGACCGTCGTGGTGCTCGCGAAGGTTTCGGGACCCGTCGTGAGGTCAAGGCTGATCGCGTACTTCTGCACAGTGACGAGCGCTGCGCGCTCCTGGGCTTCGATCCGGGTGAGGTTCTCTCCTGGCAACGTTTTCTCCATCTCAGTCTCGACCGGCGCTTCTGGCGCCGGTCGCACGTCTCTTAAGCCTACCGATCCTTGACGGCAAGGTCGGTGCCTGCCGTTAGAGTGGCTGGCGTGAACCGGACCGACCGCCTCTATGCGATCGTGGAGGAACTGCGCGCGGTCGCGCCACGCCCGCGCAGTGCGGGATGGCTGGCCGGGCGCTTCGAGATCAGCTCGCGCACGATCGAGCGCGACATCAGTGCACTGCAACAGTCCGGGGTGCCGATCTGGGCCGAGCACGGGCGCACCGGCGGCTATTGTCTGGACCAGCGGCGGACACTGCCACCGGTGAACCTCACCCCGGACGAGGCCGTCGCCCTCTCCGTCGGTCTCCGACTGCTCGAGGAAACGCCGTTCCGGGCCGCCGCACGCTCCGCCCTGCCCAAACTCCTGGCCGCGATGCAGGCTGACGACGCGCGTGCCGCACGGGAGCTGGCCGGGCGCATCCACCTGCTCGGCGACGGGCATCCGCTCCCGGCGGTTCCGCACAGCGTGGCGAGCGCCCTGTCGACCGGCCGGGTGCTGCGCCTCGCCTACCGGGACACGGCAGGCGCCCTGACCCGGCGCGACGTCGAACCGCTCGGCTACGTCGGATCGCCGACGCACTGGTACCTGCTCGGCTGGTGCCGGCTGCGCGACGGCGTGCGCGCCTTCCGCGTCGACCGGATCGTGTCCGTGTCGGTGACGGCAGAGACGCCCGATCCCCGCCCGCTGGCCAGGGACGATCTGGACATCCCGTACGGCGTCGTCACCCGGCTCGACCTGGGGTAGGCGACGGGCACACGGCGGTGGCCGGTGTACACGCCGGCATCGCGGCCAGGGCCCTGGGCCTGAGTCTGAGCCCGGCCCTACCGGTCGTGGCCGGCGAACCTGGCGACGGCGTCCGCTGTCACGGGTGTGAAGAAGTTGAGCAGAGTACCGTCGGGGTCGCGCACCAGCAGGGACCGGTTGCCCCAGGGCATGGTCGTTGGCACGGTGACGACATCGGTGAGCCAGGGGGAGAGCCTGGCGTATTCGGCGTCGACGTCCGCGACGAGGAACTCGATGATCGCGGTGTGGTTGTCGGCCGGGCGCGCGGCTCCGGGCCCGAAGAGGCCGACGGTCCGCGTGCTGCCGATCGCCAGAGTCCCCGTCGGGGTGCGTATCTCGGCGAAGTCATCGGTCGACCAGCTGGCCGGTGTGCGGAGTGCGCGTTCGTAGAAGGCGACCAGGCGCTTCACGTCGTCGGTGATCAATCGAACGGATACGAGGTTCATCGGTACGGTCCTTGTCTGGCCGGGAGCATCCCGGCAGGAGCCAGTCTCGAGCCCGCGTACGACAACCCCCTGTCGGTGTTTAACGGCAGAATCCGATCGAATAGGGTCGAGGCATGGAATTCGCCGCAGCGCCCCGACTCTCCGGAACCCGCGTCACCCTCGAGCCACTCGCCCCTGAGCACGCGGCCGAACTCGCCGTCGCCGTGGCGGAGGGCGAGCTGTGGCGTGCCTGGTACACGGCGGTCCCGCGGCCGGAGGCCATGGCCGCGGAGATCGACCGGCGCCTCGAGCTCGCCGCGTCCGGGCAGATGATGCCGTGGGGCATCCGCCTGACCTCGACGGGGGCCATGGTCGGCATGACGACCTTTATGCACCCGAGCCCCGACCAGCAGCGGCTCGAGATCGGCTCGACGTGGCTGGGAAAGAGCGCCCAGGGCACCGGCGCCAACAGGGAGGCGAAGCTGCTGCTGCTCGGGTATGCCTTCGAGGAGCTCGACTGCATCGCGGTCGAGTTCCGCACGCACTGGCACAACCGGCAGTCCCGCGCCGCGATCGCAGCGCTCGGTGCGAAGCAGGACGGCGTGCTCCGCAGCCACTCCGTCGGGCCGGAGGGCGCCGTGCGCGACACCGTGGTGTTCTCGATCATCGCTGCCGAGTGGCCGGCCGTGCGCCTCGGCCTCCGCGAGGGGCTCGCCCGGTATGCAGCGCTCGCCGAAACCCCGGGCGCGTGAACGCCGACCGAACCGGATGCCGGCGGTCGCGCCGCGTCGTAGGCTGACGCCAATGACATCCACCGTCGCATCTGCAGCAGCCCTGCTCTCCGCCTACGACGACCAGCTCCGCCTGTGGGTGCCCGCTGTGCCGCCAGCTTCCCCCGTCTACGAGCTCGAGGGGCCCGTGCTGCGGGTCGTCGGCCGCACCCGCGGCTTCGTCGAGACGGCGCAGGACGTCGGCGTGCGTGGCGCGGACCTCGACGCCCTGATCCGCCGCCACCGCGACTTCTTCGCGGCCCGCGGCGAGCCCGTCGAATGGAAGACCCGTAGCCACGACCTGCCCGCCGACCTGCCCGAACGGCTCGAGGCCGCGGGCTTTGTGGCCGAGGACCGCGAGACCGTCGTGATCGGGCTGACCGGGCCGCTCGCATCCGCCCCGACAGTGCCGGAGGGGATCACCCTGCGCCGGGTCACGACTCGAGCGGACTTCGAGCGGATCGCCGCGCTGCAGACCGAGGTGTGGGGCGAGGACCATGCCTGGCTCGCCGACGACCTCGAGTCGAGCGTGCGGGAAGCGGGCGATGACGTCGTGATCATCGTCGCCGAGGCGGGGGACCGGCTCGTCTCGTCCGCCCGCCTGGAATTCCAGCCCGGCACCGATTTCGCCGGGCTCTGGGGCGGGTCGACCCTCGCCGAGTGGCGCGGCAGGGGCGTCTACCGGGCCCTCGTCGCCGCCCGTGCGCAGCTCGCCGCCCGCCGCGGCGTGCCCTACCTCCAGGTTGACGCCTCGGACGACAGCCTGCCGATCCTGCTGCGCCTCGGCTTCGAGGCCGTCACGACGACAACGCCATACGTCTGGACCCCGAAGCACGACTGAACCCGGTTCCCGGCGATCCAATCCGCACGGCCGCACACTCCGAACATAATCGTGGGCGGAGAGGCTGCGTCTCCGAGTGCATGGCGCGGCGACGACCGTCGGCGGGATGCGTTTATGCTTGCAATCTAGATGAGGGTGGGGCTGGTGAAATCGTTTGCTTGTGGAGATGTGGTGCCGGGCTGCGAGGCCCGTTGGGTGTGCTCGACGGATGACGAAATCCTGTTTCAGGTGTCGGCTCATGCCGCCGCCGTGCACGGATTGAGCGAGGTCTCGCCAGAGCTCGAACAGGCCGTGCTGGCCACCATCGTCCCGGTCGGCTGACGCTCGTGCCGGCCGACCGCGTTCGGGCCGATCGCGCCCCCGGCGACGCAGGCTGGGACTCCATGCTCGCCGCGGCCTGCCGGGGAGAGGGTGTGTCGAGCGTCTACCAGCCGATCGTCGACTCCGCCAGAGGCGTGATCGTCGGGTATGAGGCCCTGACCAGGTTCTCGGGATACTCCGAGCGGAACCCGGAGAGCTGGTTCGCCGCAGCCCGCGCGCACGGCCGGGCGGAAGAACTCGAGGTGCTCGCACTGCGCACGGCGCTCGTGGCGCGCCCGACCCTGCCGCGGAACTGCTTCCTGACCCTCAACGTGTCGCCGGACCTGCTGTCGTGCGAGAGTGTCCGCGAGGTGTGGCGGGACGAGGGTGACCTCGGGGGCCTGATCATCGAGTTGACCGAACAGGCGCCCATCGAGTCCTACCTGTCCCTCGAGCCCTATCTCCACGAGGTGCGGGCGGCGGGCGGTCTGATCGCCGTCGACGACGCCGGATCCGGGTATGCCGGCTTGCGGCATCTGCTTTCGCTCCGCCCCTCGATGATCAAGCTCGACAGGGCCCTGATCCAGGATCTCGATCGTGACGAGGCGAAACTCGCGCTCGTCGAAATGGTCGGAACCTTCGCGGGCCGGGTCGACGCGTGGCTGCTCGGGGAAGGCGTCGAGACCGTCGAGGAACTCGACGCGCTCGTCGCCCTCGGGGTGCCCCTCCTGCAGGGCTACGTGCTCGCGCGGCCGGCGCCGCCGTGGGCCGGGATCGACGTCGACGTGGCGCTCCGCCTCGCCGCGCGACGAGTGTCCAGCGCGGCCGCGGTGATCCGGGACGTACTCGAGGTCGTTCCGACCGTCGAAAGCGTCGCCGCCGCCGCCGCCGCCTTCGGCGCACAACCGAGGCTGCGCTCCGTTGTGCTCATTGATGAGCACCATCGCCCGGTGGCGGCGCTCGGCGGTGGATCCGCCCGGCTCGGGGTCGTGAGCCAGGGCCTCAGGGTGAACCTGGACACGCCCATCACCGAGGCACTCAAGCGCGCGATGACCCGCGACGAGACGAGCAGGTTCGACCCGCTCCTCGCGACCGACAACGCCGGCCGTTTCACGGGCATCGCCCGCCTGGAACGTCTGGTCACCGCGGTGGCCGGTTCCGACCGGTCGTGAGTGCGGTCGACAGCCCCGCTCCTCCGGCGGCAGTCGTGCAGCCGAGCCCCCGGGCTACCAGGCTGCGGGCTTGTAGTCCTTGAGGAAGACGCCGTAGAGGTCCTCGCCTGCCTCGCCGCGCACGATCGGGTCGTAGACCCGCGCCGCACCGTCGACGAGGTCGAGCGGGGCATGGAAGCCCTCCCCGGCGAGGCGCAGCTTGGTCGGGTGCGGCCGCTCGTCGGTGATCCAGCCGGTGTCGACGCTCGTCATCAGGATCCCGTCGCCGAGCATCTCCTTCGCGCTCGTGCGGGTGAGCATGTTGAGCGCGGCCTTGGCCATGTTCGTATGCGGGTGGCCTGGCCCCTTGTAACCGCGGCCGAAGACGCCCTCCATCGCCGACACGTTGACGATGTACGTGCGCCGGGCAGTGGATGCCGCGAGCGAGGCCCGCAGACGGCTCACGAGCAGGAACGGCGCCGTCGTGTTGCAGAGCTGCACCTCGAGCATCTCGAGCGGGTCGACGTCCTCGACGTTGGCGGTCCAGCTGTTGGCGGAGTGCAGGTCGGGAACGAGGCCGCCCGCGTCGATCGCGGTACCGGCCGCGTGCCGGGCGAGCGAGGACGAGCCGGGTGCGAGCGCGAGCGCGGTGAGGTCGTCCGCGGTGAGCGCTTCGGTTGCAGACACGGTCGCGGCGGCGAGGATCGGGTGGCTCGTCACCGAGGCGGCGAGGGCGCTCGGGTGGGCGTCGTTGGTGTGGCCGAAGCTGACGATCTCGGGCACGGAATCGGCCGGCAGCGGCGAAGACTCCGCCTCGACGAGCATCGAGTACGAACCGGGGGAGCGGCGCACGGTCTGCGCCGCGTTATTGATCAGGATGTCCAGGGTGCCTGCTGCCGCGACGGAGTCGGCGAGGCCGATCACCTGGGCGGGGTCGCGCAGGTCGATGCCGACGATCCGCAGCCGGTGCAGCCAGTCGCCGGAGTCGGGCATCGCGGTGAAGCGCCTGACCGCGTCCCGGGGGAACCGGGTCGTGATGGTGGTGTGGGCGCCGTCCCGAAGCAGCCGCAGCGCGATGTACATGCCGATCTTGGCCCGGCCGCCGGTGAGGAGTGCGCGCTTGCCGGTCAGGTCGGTGCGGGCGTCGCGCTTCCCGTGGCTCATCGCAGCGCAGGCCGGGCAGAGCTGGTGGTAGAACGCGTCGACGAGGGTGTACTTCTGCTTGCAGATGTAGCACGCCCGCGGAACGAGAAGCTCGCCTGCCGACGCCCGGTCGGTGCCGAGGCGCAGCTGGGCGCCGACGGTCTCGTCGTCGATCCGGGTCGGGGCGCCGGTCGCGGTCGCCGCGATGACCTCACGGTCGGCCTCCGCGATCAGGGCCCGCTTCTCGCCGCGGCGCACCTGCTTGACCGACTTGAACATCTTCGCGGTCGCCTGCCGGACGGTGACGAAGTCCGGGTCTTCCTGGTCGAGTGCGGCGAGGGAGGCGAGCACTCGCAGGGCGGTCTCGAGGTCGCCGGGGTCGATGCTCGGGACGGGCACGGACTCTGCGGAAGGCTCGATGGTCATCCGTCAATAGTACGGGCCGCTCCCGGACGCCGCCCGGGCGGACCGCCTGACGAAGAAGCGGCGTCCGTCCCAGGGGACGGACGCCGCGTGCCCCTGGGGCGGATGCCGGTGGTGCTAGACGCCGACCGGGTGGCGCTCTGGCTCGGTTTCGGGCTCCGGGAGAATGGCGTCGATCGAGCTCGTCGCCGGCTCATAGGTGTGGTCGAACGGCATCTCATTGGTGTCGAGGTTCGGGTTCTCGTCCTGGGTGGCGACGAGTTCCCGTGCCTCGAAGACGGAGTCGACGCTCGGCATCGAGCCGGGCAGGGGGCGCTGGGCGCTCTCCTTGAGGAAGAAGATGCTCACCGCTCCGACAGCCGAGGTGGCCATCAGGTAGTAGGCGGGCATCATGTCGTCGCCCGTTGCCTCGATGAGGGCCGCGATGATGAACGGGGTGGTTCCACCGAAGATGGCGACCGCGAAGTTGTACGCGATGCCCATCGCGCCGTACCGGCTCTCGGTCGGGAACAGCGCGGGCAGGGCCGAGGCGAGGTTCGACACGTAGAACGTCACCGGGAACGCGATCAGGGCAAGACCGAGCAGGGTCGACCAGATCTCGCCGACACCGATCAGCATGAACGCCGGGATCGAGAGCACGACCGTGCTGATCGCACCGACCCAGAGCACCGGTCGGCGGCCGATCTTGTCGGACAGGTGCCCGGTCAGCGGGATGCAGAGCGCCATGATGACGAGCACCGGGATGGTGAGCAGGGTGCCGTGCAGCTCGTCGTACCCGAGCGAACTCGTCAGGTAGGTCGGCATGTACGAGGTGAGCGCATAGCCGACGGTGTTGGCTGCTGCGACGAGGATCATGGCGAGCAGGATGCCCCGCCAGTGCGCCTTGAAGATGGTCAGCGGGCCGTTCGGGGCCGCGTCGGTGCCGTTCGGATCCAGTGACGCTGCTTCCTTGGCGTCGAGGGTGGCCTGGAAGGCGGGGGATTCCTCGATCTTCATCCGGAAGTAGATGGCGATCAGGCCGAGCGGTCCGGCGAGCAGGAACGGCAGGCGCCAGCCCCAGTCCTCCATGGCCGGCTGGCCCAGGGTGACCTGCAGGATCGACACGAGTGCGGCGCCGATCGCGAAGCCGAGGTAGCTGCCCATGTCGAGGAAGCTCGCGAAGAACCCGCGGTGCTTGTCCGGGGCGTGTTCGCTGACGAAGGTGGTGGCACCGGCGTACTCGCCACCGGTGGAGAAGCCCTGGACGAGCTTGGTCAACACCAGGAGAGCGGCGGCCCAGCTGCCGATCATCGCGTAGTTCGGCAGGATGCCGACCACGAACGTCGACGCGGCCATGATCATCAGCGTCATGGCGAGGACCTTCTGGCGGCCGATCTTGTCGCCGAGCCAGCCGAAGAAGACGCCGCCGATGGGGCGGGCGATGAAGGTGGCGGCGAAGGTGCCGAGGAGGAACAGGGTCTGGACCGACTTGTCGGCCTCGGGGAGGAACACCGGTCCCATGGTCGTGATGAGGTAGCCGAACACGCCGACGTCGTACCATTCCATGGTGTTTCCCACGATGGTTCCGCCGAGTGCCTTCTTGAGCATCGGCTGGTCGACGACGTTGACGTGGGAGACCCTCAGGCGACGCTGCAGGAGGGGCTTTTTGGTCTTGATTATGGCGCGCTTGGCACCGAGCATAGAGTCTGACAAACTACGGTCTCTGGGCATTTGAACTTCTCTCGTGGAGATCACTTGCTCGCGACGTGGAGCTGGCCCTTTTCGGGCATAACGAGCAATTTTAGTCCAAAAACGCCGTCAAACCGAATTTTTTGGTGGGATACCGACGCTGGGCAGGGGTTTCTTCACCTTCGCGGAGCGAGCGGATGCGGGTGTGCGTGCACCTAGGCTGGTGCGATGACGGACACCGTGAAGTTCTGGTTCGACCCCTCCTGCCCCTGGGCCTGGATGACCTCCCGCTGGGTGGATGAGGTGGCCTCACAGCGTGACCTCGACGTCACCTGGAAGGTGATGAGCCTCGCGGTGCTCAATGAGGACAACGACGTGAGCGAAGAGTACGCCGCGTTCTTCCCCCGGGCTCTCCGGTACACCCGCCTCGTGCAGGCGGCGCAGGAGCTGCACGGGCAGGCGACCGTGAAGGCCCTCTACGACGCACTCGGCACCCGGATCCACCCCGGCGGCAGCACGAACCCCGACGAGGTCATCCCGGCGGCGCTCGCCGAGGTCGGCCTTCCGGCGGACTTCGCCGCGTGGGCCGACAGCGACCACTACGACCCGGAGATGCGCGCAAGCCACTTCGACGGGATGAACCGGGTCGGCCAGGACGTCGGCACCCCGGTCATCGCGGTGAACGATGTCGCCTTCTTCGGCCCGGTCATCTCGCCGGCGCCCAGGGGCGAAGCCGCGACGAAACTGTGGGACGGCGTCGTGGCCGTGGCCGCGTACCCCGGTTTCTTCGAGATGAAGCGAACCCGCACGGTCGGTCCGATCTTCGACTGAGCGGATGCCGGCGGCGCCGGGAGCAGGACGGCGATCGCACGGGACGGCAAATAGTATGGGGTCATGCGCATTCACCTCGCCACTGACCATGCCGGCCACGATTTCAGCCGTTTCCTCGTCGGTCACCTGACCGAGGCCGGCCACGAGGTCGTCGACCACGGGCCCACGAGCTACGACCCGCTCGACGACTACCCGTCGTTCTGCATCAATGCCGCCCAGGGCGTCGTCGACGACCAGGCCGCGGGCATCGACGCGCTCGGCGTCGTCTTCGGGGGATCGGGCAACGGCGAGCAGATGGCCGCGAACAAGGTCGTCGGGGTCAGGGCCGCGCTGGTCTGGAACCTGGACATCGCCCGGCTCGCGCGTGAGCACAACAACGCGAACGTCATCTCGATCGGCGCCCGCCAGCACACGATCGAGGAGGCGACCTCCTTCATCGACGCGTTCATCGCCGAACCGTTCACGGGCGAGGAACGCCACGCGCGACGGATCCGCCAGCTTTTCGAATACGAGACCACCCGGTCCATCTCCGGCATCAGGGTCGACCCGGCACGCATCGACCCGTCCAGCGTCGACCCGGCCCGCAGCGCGCGCTGACGTGCCAGAGGGTCATTCCGTCCACCGGATCGCCCGGCAGTTCGCGCGCAACTTCGTGGGCCACCGGGTGCAGCTGTCCTCGCCGCAAGGCCGTTTCGTCGAAGGCGCCGCCGTGCTCGACGGGCACGTGATGACCAGGGCGCGCGCCGTCGGCAAGCAGATGTTCCTCGAATTCGACGACGGGCTCTGGCTGCGGGTGCACCTCGGCATGTACGGAGCGTGGGACTTCGCCGGTGAGATCCTGATGGACGCCACGATCGCATCCGCCAACGGCCGGATGGGCCAGACCAACCAGCGCGGCACAGACCTCGACGGGCCGGCGGATGCCGTCCTCGACTCCGCGGGGGAGAACTCGCTCCGGAGCATCGGAGCTCCCCGGCGAACCCGGGTGCGGATGGCCGAGCAGGAGAAGGAGATCGACCAGCGGGGCACCTTCCCGCCCGAACCGGTCGGGCAGGTGCGGGTGCGCCTGCTCACCGACACGGTATGCGCGGACCTGCGCGGCCCCACCGCCTGCCAGGTGCTCGACGCCGCAGAGGTGCAGGCGGTCATCGACAAGGCCGGCCCTGACCCGCTCCTCGATGACAGCCCAGCAGCGGAGGACCGGTTCACGGCCGTCGTGCGCCGCAAGCCCACCCCGATCGGACTGCTCCTGATGGACCAGTCCGTGGTGAGCGGCATCGGGAACGTCTATCGCGCCGAACTGTTGTTCCGGGCCGGTGTCAACCCGCACGCGCCGGGCAAGAGCCTCACCGAGGACACCGTGCGCGGTCTCTGGCGGGACTGGGCGCACCTGCTGACGATCGGCGTCGAAACCGGCCAGATGATGACCATGGACGACCTCGCCGGCGCCGACTGGGTGCTCGCGATGAAGAATCGCGCGGACCGGCACTGGGTCTACAAGCGCGAGGGCCTGCCCTGCCGGGTCTGCGGCACCCACATCCTGCTCGAGGAGATGGGCGCCCGCAAGCTCTACTGGTGCCCGACCTGCCAGGCCTGAAGATCACCCCCCCCGCCAGCGAGACAGACAGGACGCAACATGCGCAACACCCCCAGCTTCGTGCTCACTGATCCCGCCGAAATCCGGCGGCTGATCCGGGAGAACCCGTGGGCGACCCTGGTCAGCCACACGAGCACGGGCGATCTCGTCGCCTCGCACTACCCGATGCTTCTCGACGAGTCCGTTTCAGGAACGGATACCGATTCCGGCGAGCTCGTTCTGGTCACCCACGTGGGTCGTCCCGACGAGCAACTGCACGAGCTCGGGCAGGACGAGATGATCGTGATCATCCAGGGCCCGCACGGGTACGTGTCCCCGGGGTGGTACGACGCCAACCCGGCCGTGCCGACCTGGAACTTCATCACCGCGCACCTCTACGGCACGCCGGAGATCCTCAGCGCCGAGGAGAACCTGCTCGTGCTCGACCGGCTCGTCGATCACTTCGAGGAGCGCCTGCCCGAACCGCGCCGCCTGCACGGGACGGCCGCGAACTCGGCGTACGCCGACCGGATCTCGGCCGGTACCGTCGGCTTCCGCCTCCGGGTCACCCGGGTGGTCGCCAAGAGCAAGCTCAGCCAGAACAAGCCTCCCGAGACCGTCGACCGCATCATCTCCGAACTCGAGGGGACCGGTCCGTACGCGAGCGTGAACCTCGCCGCCGAGATGCGGCGCGCGCACGGGCGGCTCTCCCGCGCCGCCCGGGCCGGAGACGGCTCATGAGCCCCGATCCGCTCGTCCTCCGGAACGCCCGACTGCCCGGGAGCGACGAACTCACCGATGTCGAGATCGTCGACGGCACGGTCACGAGGCTCGGCTTCCTCGGTGGCGAGGGCGGCATGGGTGGCGACGGTCCTGCCGTCGAGTCGATCGACCTCGGCGAGCGCTGGCTGATCCCCGGACTGTGGGACAACCACGTGCACTTCACCCAGTGGGCGCAGATCGCCCGCCGACTCGACGTGTCGACAGCAGGCAGCGCCGCGGAGGCCGCCCGGATCGTCGCGGGGCGCATCCCGCTGCTCACGACAGGGGAGACCCTGATCGGCTTCGGCTTCCGCGACGGGCTCTGGCCGGATGCCCCCGGCCGCGCCGTCCTCGACGCCGTCTCAGGAACGGTCCCCGTCGTCCTCGTCAGCGGTGACCTGCACAGCGTCTGGCTCAACTCCGCCGCCCTCGCCGCCCGCGGACTCGGCGACCACCCCACCGGCCTGCTCCGCGAGGAAGATGCCTTCGCGGTGGAACGGGCACTCGACGCCGTCCCGGACGCGATCAGCGACACCTGGGCCGACGAAGCGGCGCGGGTCGCCGCCGCCCGCGGCGTCGTCGGCATCGTCGACCTCGAAATGGTCTGGAACCTCGACGTCTGGCGCCGCCGCATCGCCGCAGGCACCGATTCGCTCCGGGTCGAGTTCGGCATCTACACCGAACACCTCGAGCGCGCCGTCGCAGAGGGCCTCCGCTCCGGTGCCGTCATCGACGGCACCGGAGGTCTGCTCAGCGTCGGCCCGTACAAGGTCATCACGGACGGTTCGCTCAACACCCGCACCGCATACTGCTTCGACGACTACCCGGGGCTCACGGGCGCCGACGCCAACGGCGTGCTGAGCGTGACGCCAGACGACCTGCTCCGCTGGATGCGCCTCGCGAGCGAGTCCGGCATCCACCCCGCCGTTCACGCGATCGGCGACCGGGCCAACCGGATCGCCCTCGACGCCTTCGAGACCCTCGGCTGTGCGGGAAGCATCGAACACGCCCAGCTGCTCAGTCACGCCGATGTCGACCGGTTCGCCGCCCTCGGCGTCGTCGCGAGCGTGCAGCCAGAGCACGCCGTCGACGACCGCGACGTCGCGGACCGCTACTGGGCCGGCCGTACCGACCGCGCCTTCATGCTCGCGAGCCTGCTCCGCGCCGGGGCACGACTCGCGCTCGGCTCCGACGCGCCCGTCGCGCCGCTCGACCCCTGGGTCGGCATCGCCGCCGCGGTCGGGCGCACCAGGGACGGCCGTGAAGCCTGGCACCCCGAGCAAGGCGTGTCCCGCCAGGCCGCGCTCGCCGCATCCGCCCGCGGCAGGCACCGGGTCGCGGTCGGCGACCCGGCCGACCTCGCCGTCTGCGAGACCGACCCGTTCGTCGCGTCCCTCGACGACCTGCGGCGGATGAACGTCGCAGCGACCCTGCTCGGCGGCCGGTTCACCCACCGCGCGCTCTGACCCGATGCGGGCCGCGGGGGTTTTCCCCCGCAGCGATTGGGACGCAGGCCCGATGGGCGCGCCGGGCGTTCACGGCGAGGCTGGAGTCATCCACCAAGGAGGACACCATGACCACGAGGACACCCGCAACCGTCCCGCACTCCGGGGAATCTGGCAGTCTGGAGACCGTGCAGACCCCTCTGAGCGAAAATCCCGGCTATCGAGGCCTCTGGCGGTCGGTACCACGGGAACTCGGCTTCCTCCTGCTCGCCCTTCCCGTCGCGGTCATCGCCCTGAGCGTGCTGAGCACCGTATTCTTCACGGGCGTCGGTATGGTCGCGATCTTCGTGGGGCTGTTCGTGATCGTCGCCGCGCTCTATGCCGCGCGTGGTTTCGGCCTCGTGGAGCTGACCCGCCTGCGCTGGGCCGGCCAACCGGCCATCCGGCCTCCCCGGTGGGAACGTGACGGCCAGCCGGTCACCCCGCTTCGAACCCTGCTGGGCCCGCTTGTCGGCGGCCACTACTGGCTCTACCTCCTGCACGGCATGGTCGTGAACTTCGTGATCTCGCTCGTGAGCTGGACCGTCACCGTCGTCTGGCTCTCGATCGCCCTCGGCGGGGTCACCTTCTGGCTGTGGGGCTGGTCGATCCCGCAGGGCCAGGAGGGGGCAACCGGGCTGTTGGGCCTCGGCGAGCTGATTCTGCCGGGTACCCAGGGCGTCGGCAACCCGTACCTCGTCGAGAGCCTGCTCGAACTAGCGCTCGGCCTCGCGTTCCTCGCCACGCTGCCCTACGTCACCCGGGGCCTCGTGCTCGTGCACCGGTTCATCGGCCAGGGCATGCTCGGGGCCTGGCGCTCCGAGGCGCTCACCCGCGAGGTCGCCGACCTGAGCGCCTCCCGCGGCGCGGCCGTCGTCGCAGAGGACCGCGGCCTCCGCCGCCTCGAACGCGATATCCACGACGGACCCCAGCAGCGCCTCGTGCGCCTGCAGATGGACCTCGCGAGCGCCGAACGCAAACTCGACACGGACCCTGCCGCCGCCAGGGCGCTGCTCGCCGAGGCGCGGGAGCAGGCCCACGACACCCTCGAGGAGCTCAGGGCGCTGTCCCGTGGGCTCGTCCCGCCGATCCTGCAGGACCGCGGCCTCACCGTCGCGCTCGAGTCCCTCGCAGCCAGGAGCACCATTCCCGTCGCTCTCGAATTCCAGCTCGAGCCGGGGCTGCGGCTGCCCTCCGAGATCGAACGGAGCGTATATTTCATCGCGGCCGAGCTCCTCACGAACGCCGCCAAGCACTCCCGCGCGAGCGGCATCCGCCTGCACCTCGCCCTGCGCCGGGTGCCGGACGACGACTCAACCTGGCTCGACCTCTGGGTGATCGACAACGGCATCGGTGGGGCCGTCCTCACCGAATCGCACGGGTTGTGCGGCCTCGACGAGCGCCTGCGGGGGCTGCGCGGCCTGCTGTCGATCGACAGTCCGGCCGGAGGTCCCACGAATGTCGGTGCGCACATCCCGCTGGCCGAAACCCTGCCAGGTTCGATCGTCGTATCCTGAACGGGTGACCTCGCCAGAGCAGACCAGCGCAGCATCCGCGGCTCCGCTCCGGCTCGTTCTCGCCGAGGACTCGCTCCTGCTTCGTGAGGGGCTCGTGCGGCTCTTCGACGAGGCCGGGTTCGACTGCGTGGCCGCCTATGGCGACGCGGACGGCCTGCTCGCCGACGTCGATCGCCTCCGGCCGGACATCGCCGTGCTCGACGTGCGGATGCCGCCGACATTCCGGGACGAAGGGGTGCGTGCCGCCCTCGAGCTGCGGCGCCGGCTCCCCGGAGTCGGGATCCTGCTCCTCAGCCAGTATGTCGAGGCCACATACGCTCACGAACTCCTCGCGGCCGGCGACGGAGGACTCGGCTACCTGCTCAAGGACCGGGTCGCCTCCCTCGACGAACTGCAGGATGCCATCCTGCGGATCCACGCCGGTGGAACGGTGCTCGACCCGCAGGTGGTCCGTGAGCTTCTGGGCCGCCGCACCGACCCGCTCGAGAGACTCACTCCCCGGGAGCGGGACGTGCTCGGGCTGATGGCCGAGGGGCGCACCAACGTCAGTATCGCCTCCCGGCTCGTGATCGGGGTCGGCGCCGTCGAGAAGAACGTCACCGCCATCTTCCAGAAGCTCGGCCTCGACGATTCGGGAACGGACCACCGCAGGGTGCTCGCCGTCCTCGCCTTCCTCCGCCACTGAGTATTCTGCTGGCACTGAGTATTCTGCTGGCACTGAGTATTCTGCTGGCACTGAGTATTCCGCCGGCGCTGAGTATTCCGCTGCCACGAGGCGAATTGAACGTAGATAATTCGGTTTAATCTGATGAAACAGGTGCGAACGCGTCCTGGTGCGGGCAGACTGGAACCATGAGCGCAATCGAGAATTCCAAGCTGGCCATCATCGGAGCGGGCGCCGTCGGCACCTCCCTCGCGTATGCCTCCCTGATCCGGCAGTCGGCCCGCGAGGTGGTGCTCTACGACATCAACGAGCCCAAGGTCGAGGCCGAGGTGCTCGACCTCGCGCACGGCACCCAGTTCACCGGCGCGTCCTGCGTGTCCGGCGGTGCCGACCTCGACATGATCTCGGACGCCAACATGGTCGTGATCACCGCGGGTGCCCGGCAGCACCCCGGCCAGTCCCGCCTCGAAATGTCCGGCGTCAACGTCGGAATCCTCCGCGAACTGATGCCCAAGCTGATCAAGCGCGCCCCCGACGCGGTCTACATGATCGTGACCAACCCCTGCGACATCCTCACCTACGCCGCGCTGCACTTCAGCGGACTTCCCTCCAGCCGGGTGTTCGGCTCCGGCACCGTTCTCGACTCCTCCCGCCTGCGCTGGTTGCTCGCGCACCGGGTCGGCGTTGCGATCGCGAACGTGCACGCCACGATCGTCGGCGAGCACGGCGACTCCGAGTTCCCGCTCTGGTCCCAGGCCAGGGTCGGTCCGATCTCGCTCGACCAATGGGTCGCCGATGACATCTCCCCGGTGACCAACGGACGCGAGAAGTTCTCCGAGGCCGAGTTCGCGGCCATCACCGAGGACGTCAAGACCGCCGCGTACCGGGTGATCGCGGGCAAGGGTGCCACGAACTACGCGATCGGGCTCTCCGGTGCCCGGATCGTCGAGGCCGTGCTGCGCGACGAGGGCGCCGTGCTCCCGATCAGTTCTGTGCTGACCGACTACCGCGGCGTGAGCAACGTCGCCCTGTCCGTCCCGACGGTCGTCAACGCCGAGGGGGTGTCCCGGGTGATCGAGGTGCCCTTCTCCGAGTCGGAACAGGCCCTGTTCCAGCACTCTGCCGACACCCTGCGGGCGACGCTCGACACCCTCGGCCTGAAGTAGGGCGCGGCCCCCACTACGGTGGGAGGCATGTGGCCAGAGGCATTTGCAATCGCCGCGGCCGGTTTCGCCGCGGGCATGATCAACGTCGTCGTCGGTTCGGGGACCCTCATCACCTTTCCGATCCTCGTGCTTCTGGGATACCCGCCGCTCGTCGCCAACGTCTCCAACAACCTCGGACTCGTGGCCGGCGGCGTCGCGGGGACGATCGGCTACCGGCGCGAGATCGCCGCTCATCGCGGTTTCGCCTTCGCCCTTCTCCCTGTCGCCCTGGCCGGCGGCCTCGCCGGTGCCACCCTGCTGCTCGTGCTCCCCAGCAGCGCCTTCAAGGCCATCGTTCCTGTCCTCATCCTCGTCGGGATCCTCCTCGTCGCCGTCGGGCCGTGGATTCAGCGCCGGATCGCCGCACGAACCGCGCCGGCCAGCGAAGCGGATGCGGTGGCGGCGCCGACTGCCGAGGCGGCCGGCATCCCCGGCGGTCGTGGCCGGCGCGTCGGCATCATGGTGAGCATCTTCATCCTCGGCGTCTACGGCGGTTATTTCGGCGCGGCCCAGGGGATCCTGGTGGTGGGCGCCCTCGGCATCCTCACCACGGTCTCGCTCGGGTCACTCAACGCCGTGAAGAATCTCCTCGTCACCGGCGTGAACCTGATGGCCTCGATCATCTTCATCCTGTTCGCGCGCGACTCCATCGACTGGGCCGTGGTCGGTCTCATCACCGTCGGCGCGGGCCTCGGCGGCCTCCTCGGCGCGCGGGTCGGGCGGCGCCTGCCGCCCACTCTCCTGCGCGTGATCATCGTGACCGTCGGCGTCGTCGCGCTCGTCAACCTGATGCTCCACTCCTGACCGTTCTGTCCTCGGGGGAGCAGTCCGGAGTAGGTTGATCGCGGGGGAATTCACATGACGCTCGCAGCTTCAGCACTGGTCCGCTCCGTAACTTTGATCTGCGCCCTGACCGCGGTAGTGACGCTCGCCGGGTGCACGCAGGGTTCCGGCGGTTCCTCTCCGGGTGCCTCGCCAGAACCCACGGCATCCGCGACGACGACGTCCCTGCCCGTCGCGCTCGACTGTGGCCTGGTCCTGCCGGTCGACCGGGCCGCAGCCGCGCTCGGACTCCCGACGAACAGCCTCTTCGATCAGGCCACCCGGGCCACCGCCGAGCAGCAGCCGAGCAGCGGCGCCACCCAGATCATCGTGCAGGACGCGGCCGATGCCCTCGGCGGCCTGGTCGACTGCAGCTGGTCAGCCCCGGACAACGGCACCGGAGCGCTGACGGAGGACGGCAGCCGGATGCTCCCGCGCGTGAGCGTCCGTGTCCTGCCCAACGCCGTCGAAGGGTTCACCGCGAGTGAACCCGATTCCGACGACGGTCTGCGGGGACTGCACCCCGTCGACCTCGGAGACACGGCGTACGTGGCCTGCCACCCGCCGGAGCACGACTCGTGCCGGGCCGAAATCCTGGTCGGAACCACCTGGGTCAACGCGACCGTGAGCCCGCAACCCACCGAGGAGAGCTTCGTCGCGTTCGCCGGCACGGTCGTCGCTGCCGTCCGATCCGCCGGGTCCGCACCGGTCACAACGGCGCCCGTGCTCGTCGGTTGTGACGCGCTCCTGACCACTGCCGACCTCGCGGATGCCGTCGCCATCGTCCATGCGAACCCGACGGACTACGGAGCAGCCGGGAGCGGGGACATCGGCATCCGGCCCGCCGCGCAGAGGGCGGCCGGTCTTGTCCGGTGCGGCTGGTCGAGCTCGGATTCCGGGGCATCCTCAGGCGGTGCACTCCTGAACATCCTGCCGGCGGCCTCGGCCGCCTGGCGGGCGACACCGCCGAACCAGGCCAATTCCAGCATCCGGTTCGAAGCGGTGAGCGGGCTCGGGGACGAGGCATTCGCCGGCTGCGGAGGGGACACCTGTGAGGTCGACGTGCTCTCCGGCGGTGTCTGGGTGCTCGTGCAGCACGACGCTCAGCCGACCGGCAACCTGGACGGAGCGAAGACGCTTGCGACCGCCGCCCTGGCCAACTACCTCGCCAACCGATAGGGCGCCGGGGCAATTGCCGGCTACGGAAAGGGAATGACCGGATATGGAGGGGATGACGGGAATCGAACCCGCGCCATCAGTTTGGAAAACTGAGGCTCTACCATTGAGCTACATCCCCATGAGTGCCGAACTGCGCACTCAAATACCTTAGTACAGCAACGGCGACCTCGCGTACGCGAACCGGCCATGGGCATCCGGTCGGTGCAGTAGACTTACCGAGGTCAATCCGCTGTCGCGTGCACCTGCGTGGCGTCAGGCTGACTCCAACGGGTTGAGACAATATCCGGGGCGTAGCTCAGCTTGGTAGAGCGCTCGGTTTGGGGCCGAGAGGTCGCAGGTTCGAATCCTGTCGCCCCGACCATCACCCCCCTCTGAACCAGATCGAACACAGGAGATAACCCACGTGAAGTCCACGGTCGAAAAGCTGAGCCCCACGCGCGCCAAGGTCACCATTTCGGTGACCCCGGAGGAGCTGAAGCCCAGCATCACCCACGCATATGGTCACATTGCCGAAGACATCAACATCCCCGGCTTCCGCAAGGGCAAGGTTCCGCCGCCCATCATCGACCAGCGCGTCGGTAAGTCGGCCGTCCTCGAGCACGCCGTCAACGAAGGCCTCGACGGTTTCTACCGTGCCGCCGTCGACGAGCACAAGCTCCGCCCGCTCGGCCGCCCCGAGGCCGACATCGTCGAGTGGCCGTCCGACAAGGACTTCTCCGGCGACCTCAAGCTCTCCATCGAGGTTGACGTCCGCCCCGAGATCGACCTTCCCGCATACTCCGGCCTCAAGCTCGTCGTCGACACGGCCGAGGTCACCGACGAGGACGTCACCGAGGAGCTCGACAAGCTGCGCAGCCGCTTCGGCACGCTCATCACGGTCGACCGCCCCGCCAAGACCGGCGACTTCGTGCAGATCGACCTCGTCGCCTCCATCGGCGACGTCGAGGTCGACAACGCGACCGGCATCTCCTACGAGGTCGGCACCGGCGACTTGATCGACGGCATCGACGAGGCACTCGACTCGCTCAGCGCGACCGAGACCACGACCTTCAACTCCACCCTCATGGGCGGCGACCACGAAGGCGAAACCGCAGAGATCACCGTGACGGTCCTCGCCGTCAAGGAGCGCGAGCTTCCCCCCGTCGACGACGACTTCGCGCAGATCGCCAGCGAATTCGACACCGTCGCAGAGCTCACCGAAGACCTCAAGGCGCAGGCGCTGCGCTCCAAGATCTTCGGCCAGGGCACCCAGGCTCGCGAACTGCTCATCGAGCAGCTCCTCGCCTCCGTCGAGGTCCCGATCCCGACCGCGATCATCGAGGACGAGGTGCGCCGTCACCTCGAGGGCGAGAACCGCCTCGAAGACGACGTGCACCGCGCCGAGGTCACCGAGTCGAGCGAGAAGACCTTCCGCCAGCAGATCCTGCTCGACACGATCGCCGAGGCCGAGAAGGTCCAGGTCAGCCAGGACGAGCTCACCCAGTACCTGATCCAGGGCGCAGCCCAGTACGGCATGGACCCGAGCGAGTTCGTCCAGGCGCTCAGCGGAAACGGCCAGATCCCGTCGATGGTCGCAGAGGTCGCCCGCAACAAGGCCCTCGCGATCGCCCTCGGCAAGGCGGAGGTCGTTGATGGCAACGGCGCCGTCGTCGATCTCGCCGAGTTCACCGCGATCGCGGGCGACGAGCCCGAGGCCGCCGCGGACGGGACCACCTCCGTCGACGTCGACATCGACGCCGTCACGGTCGACCCCGCCGCGGACGCCGCAGCAGCCGCCGCGTCGGAAGACGCTGACGACGAGGCCGCCGAGGTCCCCGCGAAGCCGAAGAAGAAGGCCGCAGCCAAGAAGTAACACCCGCGGGCAGCATCCGCTGCCAGCACCCGCTGTACTCCAGCGAACGAGGGCCGGGCGTCTCAGGACGTCCGGCCCTTCCGTGTTCCCGGGCGCGGGGGAGCCGCGCAATCTGCCGAGGGCGAACACGGCCGTTCTGGCTCTCAGGCTCCTATAGATTCAATCTCAAGCGACAAGTGAAACGGAGCGCGACATGGCCGATATGACCCCAACACCCGGCGTTTTTGACCGACTGCTGAAAGACCGCATCATCTGGCTCGGTTCGGAGGTCCGGGACGAGAACGCCAACGAGATCTGTGCCAAGATCCTGCTGCTCGCCGCGGAGGACTCTGAGCGGGACATCTTCCTGTACATCAACTCGCCCGGCGGCTCGATCACGGCCGGCATGGCCATCTACGACACGATGAAGTTCGTACCGAACGACATCGTCACCGTCGGCATCGGGCTGGCGGCCTCCATGGGCCAGTTCCTGCTGTCCTCCGGCACCAAGGGCAAGCGGTACATCACGCCGAACGCGCGGGTCCTGCTGCACCAGCCGTCCGGCGGCTTCGGCGGCACGGCGGCAGACATCCAGACGCAGGCGAAGGTCATCCTCGACATGAAGAAGCGGATGGCGGAACTCACGGCGGAGCAGACCGGCAAGTCGGTCGAGCAGATCCTGATCGACAACGACCGCGACAACTGGTTCACCGCCCAGGAAGCCGTGACCTACGGCTTCGTCGACCACCTGCGCGGCTCCGCGTCGGAAGTAATCGGCGGCGGCGGCACCGACGACTCAGTGAACAAGATCTAGGACGGGCGTACACGACATGGAATTCACGAATTTTGGTCACCAGGCCGGTGGCCGCGCACCGCAGGCTCCCGAGTCTCGGTACATCCTCCCCACCTTCGAAGAACGCACGGCCTACGGCTACAAGCGCCAGGACCCCTACGCGAAGCTCTTCGAGGACCGCATCATCTTCCTCGGCGTCCAGGTCGACGACGCGTCCGCTGACGACGTCATGGCCCAGCTCCTCGTGCTCGAGAGCCAGGACCCTGACCGCGACATCGTGATGTACATCAACTCACCGGGTGGCTCCTTCACCGCGATGACGGCGATCTACGACACGATGCAGTACATCCGTCCGCACATCCAGACGGTCTGCCTCGGCCAGGCGGCGTCCGCCGCCGCCGTGCTGCTCGCCGGCGGAACGCCCGGCAAGCGCCTCGCGCTGCCGAACGCACGCATCCTCATCCACCAGCCCTCGGCCGGTGGACAGGGCGGCGGCCAGGCTTCCGACATCGAGATCCAGGCAGCGGAGATCCAGCGGATGCGCGACTGGCTCGAAGAGACGATCGCGCACCACTCCAACCGCACCTCGGCGCAGGTCCACAAGGACATCGACCGCGACAAGATCCTCGGCGCCCCCGAGGCCCTCGAATACGGCCTGATCGACCAGATCCTGACGAGCCGCAAGAACGTTCCGGTCCTCGTCAAGTAGCAGTTCCCTTTCGCGACGGGGCAGGTCCCCGTTCTCCTGTCGCCCGCGCGGCGGCCGGTCGGATGCGCAAGCACCGGCAGGCCGCCGCGTTCCGGTTTTCGCCGGTCGGGCGCCGCGCGATATCCCACCCGCGGGGGATTATTACGGGTTTCCACCGATCCGCGTCGCTTGCACCCCAGTGTCACCCCCAGAGGCTAGGCTCGGTTCAGCGAAACAAGCGTTACCAGCACGACCGATGGAGGAGGCTGACGGATGGCCCGAATAGGCGAAAGCGCCGACCTGCTGAAGTGTTCCTTCTGTGGGAAGAGTCAGAAGCAGGTCCAGCAGCTGATCGCCGGTCCCGGTGTCTACATCTGCGACGAATGCGTCGAGCTGTGCAACGAGATCATCGAAGAACGCCTGGCCGAGGCCGGCGCCGAAGAGACCACGGGCGAGTTCGAACTGCCCAAGCCCAAGGAGATCTTCGGGTTCCTTGAGGAATACGTCATCGGCCAGGAAGCCGCCAAGCGCGCACTGGCCGTCGCCGTCTACAACCACTACAAGCGCGTGCGCTCCCGGGCCACGCTCACCGCCGCCGACGCGATCCACGACGACGTGGAAATCGCCAAGTCCAACATCCTCCTGATCGGCCCGACCGGCTGCGGCAAGACCTATCTCGCCCAGACGCTCGCCAAGCGCCTCAACGTGCCGTTCGCCGTCGCGGACGCGACCGCACTCACCGAGGCCGGATACGTCGGCGAAGACGTCGAGAACATCCTGCTCAAGCTCATCCAGGCCGCCGACTACGACGTCAAGCGTGCCGAGACGGGCATCATCTACATCGACGAGATCGACAAGATCGCCCGCAAGGCCGAGAACCCCTCGATCACCAGGGACGTGTCCGGTGAGGGCGTGCAGCAGGCTCTGCTGAAGATCCTGGAAGGAACCGTCGCGTCTGTGCCCCCGCAGGGCGGGCGCAAGCATCCGCACCAGGAATTCATCCAGATCGACACGACCAATGTGCTGTTCATCGTGGCCGGCGCGTTCGCGGGACTCGACGACATCATCTCCACCCGTGCTGGCAAGAAGGGCATCGGCTTCGGCGCCCCGCTACACAGCAAGGGTGACGATGTGAACCTCTTCAGCGAGGTCCTCCCCGAAGACCTGCACAAGTTCGGACTCATCCCCGAATTCATCGGCCGGCTGCCCGTCGTCACGACGGTCACCCAGCTCGACCAGGTCGCCCTCATGCAGATCCTCACGGTTCCGAAGAACGCCCTCGTGCGCCAGTACCAGCGGATGTTCGAGCTCGACGGCGTCGAACTCGACTTCGAGCAGCCCGCGCTCGAGGCCATCGCCGACCTCGCCGTGCTGCGCAAGACCGGCGCCCGGGGCCTCCGCGCGATCATGGAAGAGGTCCTCGGGCCGATCATGTTCGAGGTGCCGTCCTCCAGCGAGGTCGCCAGGGTCATCGTGACCAGGGCTGCCGTGCTCGACAACGCCGCCCCGACCATCGTGCTGCACAAGGCCGCCCGCCGCGTCGAGAAGTCCGCCTAGCCCCGAAACCCATCACGACCTGAACCGCCTCCGACCACAGTCGGGGGCGGTTTTTGGTGCAGGCGGGTCGGCGGCCACTTGACAGGGCGCCACTGGCAATATCTAATATATTGCATGCCGGTTCCCGTTCCCGATGCGCTGCATCGACCAGCCTCCCTGCGCGACTATGCCTACGAGGCACTCCGCACCGCGATCGTCGACGGAACGCTCGCCCCCGGCGAGAAGCTTCGTGACGCCGAGCTCGAGTCCTGGCTCGGGGTCAGTCGCACGCCGATCCGCGAGGCCATCGCCCGGCTCGAAACCGCAGGTCTCGTTCGAACCGAGCGTGCCAGGCAGACCGTCGTCGCGCCGCTGGACGAACGGACGGCACTGAACGCGCAGGCGATCGCCGCAGCGCTCCACGAACTCGCCGCGCGCGAGGCGGTCGCCCAGCTCACCGCCGGGGACATCGCCGCGATGAAGGCGGCCAACGACCGGTTCCGGCTCGCCCTGGCGACGAACGACGTCGATGCCGCCATCGCCGCGGATGACGATTTCCACGACGTCGCGGTGCGCGCGAGCGCGAACCAGCTGCTGCCGGCACTGCTCGAGCAGGTCACGCCCACCCTGAGGCGCCTGGAACGCGCCCGGTTCTCCTCCCTTGCGGGGCGGGCATCCGTTGCCGACCACGAGCGCATCATCGGATTCTGCGCTGCCGGGCAAGCCGACCAAGCCGGCACGGCCGTACGCGAGAACTGGCTCACCCTCGGGCGGATGCTGGCCGCGACTGCCAACGTGACCCTGAACCCCTGAACCCCTGAACCCCTGAACCCCCACCCCGATCCAAAGGACCCCATGGCACTGCGCGATTTTCCCCGTCACCCGCTCACCTTCGGCCCGAGCCCCATTCACCCGCTCGACCGGCTCAGCGCCCACCTCGGTGGCGCCCGTGTCTGGGCCAAGCGTGAGGACGTGAACAGCGGCCTCGCTTTCGGCGGTAACAAGACCCGGAAGCTGGAGTACCTGATTCCGGAGGCCCTTGCCCAGGGTGCGGACACCCTCGTCTCCATCGGCGGCATCCAGTCCAACCACACCAGGCAGGTCGCCGCGGTCGCCGCCCACCTCGGCCTGAAGGCTGTTCTGGTGCAGGAGCAGTGGGTGGACTGGCCGGACAGCGTCAACGACCGGGTGGGCAACATCCTGCTCTCCCGGCTCACCGGTGCCGACGTGCGCATCTCATCCGAGGGGTTCGGAATCGGCTTCAAGGACTCGTGGACGCAGGCCATCGCCGACGTCGTGGCCGCGGGAGGAATCCCGTATCCGATCCCTGCTGGTGCCTCCGACCACCGACTGGGCGGACTCGGCTTCGCGAACTGGGCCCACGAAGTGGCCGCCCAGGAGAAAGAGCTCGGTGTGTTCTTCGACACGATCGTGGTCTGCAGCGTCACCGGGTCGACCCACGCGGGCATGATCGCCGGATTCGCCGACCTCGAGGCGAACTTCGGGGGTCGCAAGCGGCGCGTGCTCGGGATCGACGCATCCGCCACGATCGAGGCCACTCGCGACCAGGTCGCCCGCATCGCGCGCAACACGGCGGAACTGATCGGCGTGGGGCGTCCCATCACCGACGACGAGATCACCGTGCTCGAAGGCTGGGCGGGGAACTTCTACGGGATACCGGTGGAGTCGACGAATGCCGCCATCCGGCTCACGGCGAGCCTCGAGGGCGTCATCATCGACCCCGTCTACGAGGGAAAGTCGATGGCCGGACTGATCGACCTCGTCACGACGGGCGACATTGCCAGGGACGGCAACGTCCTCTACGCCCACCTCGGCGGCCAGCCGGCGATCAACGCATACAGCGCGCTGTATCACTGAGTCTCTGCCGGGACAGGGAGGTCGGCGCGGCTAGTTCAGGCCGCGCCGGTCGAGCAGCGGCTGGATGATCGCATCGCGCCCCCTGAAGTCCCGGTACGCCTCGAGCGGGTCGATGCCGCCCCCGCGAGCGAGCAGGCGTTCCCGGAACCGCTCACCGTTCTCCCTGGTCAGGCCGCCGTGCTCGGCGAACCAGGCGCCGGTGTCCGCGTCCTGCACCTCGCTCCAGATGTACGAGTAGTAGCCCGCGTCGTACCCGCCGGAGAAGGTGTGCGCGAAATAGGTGCTCGCGTACCGGGTCGGCACGGCGGGGTTGTCGAGGCCGGCGGCGGTGAGACAGGCGGCCTCGAAGGCGGCGACATCGGTGATCTCGGTGCCGGCATCCGCTTCGATGCCGTGCCAGGCCTGGTCGAGCAGTGCGGCGGCGAGGTATTCGCTCGTCGCGAAGCCCTCGTTGAAGGTCGCAGACGCGTGGATGCCCGCGACGACCTCCGGGGGCAGCGGCTCGCCGGTCTCCCGGTGGTGCGCATAGTTCGCGAGCACCTCCGGGTCGAAGCGCCACATCTCGTTGACCTGGCTCGGGAACTCGACGAAGTCCCGGTACACGTTCGTCCCGGCGAATTTCGGGTAGGTGACCCGTGCGAAAAGCCCGTGGAGGGCGTGCCCGAACTCGTGGAAGAGCGTGGTGACCTCGTCGAGGCTCAGCAGCGTGGCCTCCCCGGCGGCCGGCTGCGGCACATTGAGGTTGTTGCAGACGATCACGGGCGTGCCGAGCAGATCCGACTGCGAGACGAGGGCGTTCATCCACGCCCCGCCGCGCTTGGAATCCCGGGTGTACACGTCGAGGATGTACAGGCCGACGGGGGAGCCGTCCTCCTCGCACACTTCGAACACCCGCGCATCGGGGTGCCACGCGGCGAGCGAGGCACGTTCGGTGAAGGTCACCCCGTAGAGGCGCTGGGCGGCGTAGAAGACGCCGTCGCGCAGCACGCTCTCGAGCTCGAACCAGGGGCGCAGGGCGGCCGTGTCGACGTCGTACCTGGCCCGGCGCATCCGCTCGGAGTAGAACGCCCAGTCCCAGGCGGCGATGTCGAAGCCCTCCGCGAGGATCCCCGCAGCGACGTCGGCGTCGACGAGGGCCTGCAGTTCGGCCTGCTCGGCGCGCGCGTTGCGGGCGGCCGGAACCGCGAGCCGGTGCAGCAGGTCCCCGACGGCGGCGGGCGTCCTGGCGGTCTCGTCGGCCGTGACCGCGGCCGCGTGGGTCGCGAAGCCGAGCAGGCGGGCGCGTTCGGCGCGGAGGCGGGTGATCGACAGCACGAGGGCGCGGTTGTCGTGCTCTCCGCCACGGATGCCCCTGGCACGCGAGGCGGCGAGCAACCGTTCGCGCACGCCCCGGTTGGTGAGCAGCGCGAGGTAGGGGTGGCCGGTGAAGAGCACGAGGGTGATCACGAAACGGCCGGGCATGCCACGGTCGGTTGCGGCCTGGGCCGCGGCGGAGAGCTGGCCGGCAGAGAGACCGTCGAGCTCCGAAGCGTCGTCGACGACGAGGGCGAGGTCGTTGGTATCGGCGAGAAGGTTCTTCTCGAACCGGGTTGTGGCGACGGAGAGCCGCGTGTTGAAGTCGCGGAGCAGTGCCTTGTCTGCGTCGGACAGCCCGGCGCCGGCGAGGGTGAACTGGGTGAAATACCGCTCGAGGAGGTACCGGGTCTCCGGGTTGAGCCCGAGCTCGTCTGCGCGCGCGTGCAGGGCCGCGATGCGCGCGAAGAGCTCGGGGCGCAGCCGGATCGCGTCGGAGTGGGCCGCGAGCAGGGGAGCGAGCTCCTCCTCCAGGGCGATCGTGAACGGGCTGGAATCTGAGGAGCTCCGGTTGAAGAACACCGCGGCGACCCGGTCGAGCAACTGGCCGCTCCGTTCAAGCGCCAGCAGGGTGTTCGCGACGGACGGCTCCGCGGGGTCGGAACAGATCGTTTCGACCTCGGCGAGCTGCTCGGCCATGCCTTCGAGGAACGCGGGCCGGTAGTGCTCGTCGCGAATGGCGGCATACGGCGGGAGTTGGAACGGGAGCGTGCTCGGCCGGGCGAAGGGGTTGTGCTGGTCCATGCCTTAAACCTAGTTCCGAATTCAGGAGTACGACCCGCCAGTGGGGTGCCGGAGCCCGGATCAGTGCGGCGGATGCCGGCCCGCGGTGTCCTCCTCGATCCCGACTCCTGAATTCGGTACAGGTCCTAGGCTGTCAGCATGACCGCCGAGCAAACACGCGAGCCCGCACACTCCCAGCCGGAAAACAGGGACGCCGACCGCGTCGAGATCGCCCCGCACGGCGAGGCGATCCGCGACACCTATACGCACGGGCACCACGAGAGCGTGCTCCGCTCGCACACCTGGCGTACCGTCCTGAACTCGGCCGCGTACCTGATCCCGCACCTTACGCCGGGGCTGAGGGTCCTCGATGTCGGCTGCGGGCCTGGCACGATCACGGTCGACCTCGCGCGCCGGGTTTCTCCGGGCACGGTCACCGGCGTCGACGCCTCCGCTGCGATCGTCGCCCAGGCGGCCGGGCTCGCCGTCGACGAGGGTGTGCCCAACGTCGCCTTCCGGGTCGGCGATGTCTATGCCCTCGACGTCGCGGACGACAGCTTCGACCTCGTGCACGCGCACCAGGTGCTTCAGCACCTGGCCAACCCGGTCGCCGCCCTGAGGGAACTCCGCCGCGTGCTGAAACCGGGCGGCATCCTCGCCGCCCGCGATGTCGACTACGGCGGCGTGGCCTGGTACCCCAAGCTCCCCGGCCTCCAGTCCTGGATGACCGCCTACCGTGCGGTGCACTACTGGAACGGAGGTGATCCAGACGCCGGCCGCGCGCTCAAGGCCTGGGCCAGGCTTGCCGGCTTCGACGCGGTGACGAGCAGTGCGTCCATCTGGTGCTTCGCCACGGATGCCGAGCGCGACTGGTGGGGGGAATCCTGGGCCCTGCGCGCGACCGAGTCCGATTTCGCCGCGCACGCGATCGAATCCGGGGCCGCCGACCTCACCGACCTGCGCGCCATGTCCGCAGCCTGGCGGCAGTGGGCAGGCGACCCCGATGGCTGGTTCGGCATGCCGCACGGCGAGATCATCGCGGTCAAGTAGCTTTTGTCACCGAGCAGGGGACCTCAGGAAAAGTAGACTCGAGCGTGCCCTTCCTCGACCGCCTCCAGCACTGGGCCGCCCTGCAGCCGGACGCGAACGCCGTCACGATCGGTGCGGACCGGCTCAGCTACGCCGAACTCCAGGTCCGGTCGAGCCGCCGCGCCCGCGAACTGGCGGGGGAGTCGTCCGGCGGCCCGACCGTGCTCTGCCTGCCGAACGGTCTCGACTTCGTCGTGGACTTCGTCGCCGCGGTCGCGGGCGTGGGTACTGTCGCCGTGCTCGACCCGGACTGGCCGGCCCTGCAGCGCACGGCGATCGAGCGGATGCTGCGCGAGGCCGGCCCGACGCCGCTACCGGCGTCTTCATCGCGGGCGCCGACGACGCCACCGGCGCCAGCCGGCCTCCGCGACGGGCCAGCGGATTCGGTCTTCCTCTACGGCTTCACCTCGGGCACCACCGCGCTGCCCAAGGCTTTCACCCGCGGCAGGGACTCCTGGCAGCGGGCCTTCGCAGCGAGTTCCGCCTTGTTCGACCTCCGCGCCGACGACCGGGTCCTCGCCCCCGGACCGCTGTCGGCGAGCCTGACGCTCTACGCCCTCGCCGAGACCCTCTACGCGGGGGCTGCGTTCCACACCCTGCCGCACTTCGACGTCGGCGATGCCCTCGACTCCGTGGCACACGCCGGCGTGACCCGCATCGTCGCCGTCCCGACCGCGCTCCGAATGCTCGCCGAGCGGGGTTTGATCGCCGGCGTGGACGGAGGCGCGCTCACCGCGATCGTCAGCGCGGGCGCCCGGCTCGACGCCGCCACTCTCGCGAGTGTCCGGAACTGGGCGCCCCGAGCCACGGTCTTCGACTATTACGGCGCCGCGGAACTGAGCTTCGTCACCGCCAGGCGACTCCGTCCCGGTGAGGACCGGACCGAGTCGCCGACGGCCGTCGGCCGGCCGTTCCCCGGCGTCGACGTGCGCGTCCTCGATGACGCGGGCCGGGCATCCGCCCCCGGAGCCACCGGGACCATCGTCGTGCGCAGCCGCCTGGTCAGCGCAGGCTACGCCTGGGGCGACGACGGCACGGCGTTCGCCCGCGTCGCTGCTGACCAGACCGGCGAGTGGTGCACGGTCGGCGACCAGGGCCATCTCGACGACGCCGGCGAACTGCACTTCGAGGGCCGCCGGGCCGACATGATCGTCACCTCCGGTCACAACGTCTACCCGCAGGAGGTCGAGGCGACCCTCCTCACCGGCCTCGGCGGCTCCGCTGCAGGCGGGGCCGGAGCACAGGTCGTTGTGACCGGCCTCGCGGATGCCCGGCGCGGTACGCTGCTCGTCGCCGCGCTCCTCGAGGCACCCGACCCCGGCGCTGGGGCGTTCACCCTCGCCGACCTGCGGACGGCCGCGACCGGCCTCGCCCCGCCGAAACGCCCGCGCGCCTATTACCGGATCACGGACCTGCCCGTCACCCGGGCGGGCAAGGTCAGCCGGCGCCTGCTTGCCGACTGGATCACCGAAGGAGACCCCCGTGTCGAGCGCCTCGACTGAGCACACCGCCGCGGCTCCTGCCGCCGAACGCGAGCCCGTCATCCTCTGGGGTCGTCGCACGGCCTTCGGGCGAAGCGGCGGAGCCCTGTCCCTGATCACCGCCGACCGGCTGCTCGCCCCCGTGCTCTCCGCGGTCGTCGCCGACCTCGGCCTCGATCCCGCGCACATCGACGACGTGATCATCGGGAACGCCACGGGCGGCGGCGGGAACCTCGCCCGCCTCGCGCTGCTCGAGGCCGGATTCCCGGTGAGCGTGCCAGGCCTGACCGTCGACCGGCAGTGCGGGTCCGGGCTGGAGGCGATCGTGCTCGCCTGCCGCCTCGTCGCCGCGGGCGCCGGCAGCCTCTACCTGGCCGGCGGTGTCGAGAGCTGCAGCACCGCGCCCCTCCGCGCGCACCGCGTGAGTTCGGCGCCGGGGGAGCCGGACTTCTTCGATCGCGTCCGGTTCGCGCCGGATTCGGTCGGCGACCCCGACATGGGCGTCGCCGCCGAGAACGTGGCCGCGCACTTCGGAATCGGCAGGGAACGCCAGGACGCCTTCGCCGCCCGCAGCCACCGTCTCGCCGTCGCCGCCGCGGGTGCGGGAGCGTTCGAGGCAGAGATCGTCGGGATCGCCGGCATCGACGGGACGGGCGGACGCGTCACGGCCGACGAAGGCCCCCGCCCGAAGCTCGACGCTGCCCTGCTCCGCCGCTTCCCAGCGGCCTTCCGCCCGGGCGGAACGGTCACGGCCGGCAATTCCTGCGCAGACGCCGACGGCGCCGTGGTCGTGCTCGTCACGAGCAGGGCCCGCGCGATGGACCTCCTGGCGAGAGGCTCATTCCAGGCCGGAACGGGCAGCCCCGGCTTCCTCACCTTCGTCGACGCCGTCCCGGCCGGAACCGACCCCAACCTGCTCGGTGCCGGCGGCGGCGAGGCAGGCAGGTCCCTGCTCGCGCGCACGGGCATCCCTGCCGAGGCCCTCGCTCGCGTCGAGATCGTCGAAGCCTTCGCGGCCCAGGTGCTCGCCTCCCTCGACCTGATCGACGTGCCGGAGGACAGAGCCAACCGGCAGGGCGGCGCGCTCGCCCTCGGGCACCCGTTCGGCGCATCCGGTGCCCTGATCGTGCTGCGGCTTCTGGCACAGTCCCGCGCCGACGGTGTCGAGGGGGCGGATTCCCCGAAGGGGGCGGATGCCCCGAAGGGGGCGCACGCCCTCGCCATGGTCAGCATCGCCGGCGGTCTCGGGCTCGCGGCGCTCTTCCGCTGGGAGGGCGCGCCCGGCTAGGGGTTCGTTCGTCTGAGGGCTCTTCCGCTGGGCGACAGGGCAGGCCAGTATGAAGCTGCAGACGCACGGGCGACGGGAGGACACATGGCCAGGCTGATCTACTCGGGCATCACGTCGCTCGACGGGTACACAGCGGATGCCGCCGGTGATTTCGACTGGGCGACGCCCGACGAGGAGGTGCACGCCTTCATCAACGCCCTCGAACGCAAGATCGGCACCTACCTGTACGGACGCAGGATGTACGAGACGATGGCGTTCTGGGAGACCGCGAGAGAACTCGTCGATCCGCCCGACGTGGTGCGGGAGTACACCGATATCTGGCAGGCCGCCGAAAAGGTCGTCTACTCGCACAACCTCGCGGCGGTCACGACGACGCGGACGCGCATCGAGCGCTCCTTCGACGCCGCCGAGGTACGCAGCCTCGTCGCGGACAGCAGGCTGAGCGTGTCCATCGGCGGTCCTGGGCTCGCCGCGCACGCGCTCAAGGCGGGCGTTGTCGATGAGATCCACCGTTTCGTGACGCCGATCATCGTCGGCGGCGGCACCCGGTTCCTGCCGGAGCACCTGAGGATGCCGCTCGAGCTCCGGGGTGAACGACGATTCCGAAACGGAATGGTGTACCTGCGGTATGTCGTGCCGCAGGCCTGATCCGCGGGCCCGGCGGCCCGGCCCCTGCCGCCGGGATCCGGGGGCGGGCGACCGGTCGTGACCCGGCAGAAGCGCCAGCGGCTGCTGATCGCGCTTGTCCAGGTCCTGGCCATGTCCGCCTGGTTCTCCGCGTCCGCGGTCGTTCCTGCGCTCAGGCTGGAGTGGAATATCTCGACGGTCGACGCGGTCTGGCTGACGGCATCCGTGCAGCTCGGTTTCGTGGTCGGCGCCGTCCTGTCCGCGGTCCTGAACGCGGCGGACCGGATACCGCCCCAGCTGTTGATGGCTGGGTGCGCGCTGGGCACCGCCGGGTGCATTCTCGCGTTCACCGCGACGGCGACGGACCTCGCGACGGCGCTCCTCCCGCGCTTCCTGACCGGTGCGCTGCTGGCGGGCGTGTACCCGGTCGGGATGAAACTCACGGCGTCCTGGGCGCCGTCCCTGGCCAGGGGGCGGGCCTTCGGCCTGATGATCGCGGCCCTGACCCTCGGCTCAGCACTGCCGCACCTCGTCCGCGGACTGCCCGATCTGGCGTGGCGGGACGTGATGAACGTCTCCGCGGTTCTCGCCGCCGTCGCCGCGGTCGTTGCGGCGCTCCTGATCCGGTCGGGCCCGCACGGTTCGTCCGGGAGCGCCCCGATCAACCCGCGGTACGCCGTGGACATGTTCAGGGACAGACGTTCTCGCCTGGCCAATTTCGGCTACTTCGGCCACATGTGGGAGTTGTTCGCGCTCTGGACCTGGCTGCCCGCCTTCGTTCGCGCCGGCCGGTCGGCGGCGGGAGAGTCCGTGGCGGCCTGGGACACACTCGTCATCTTTCTCGTGATCGGGGTGGCCGGTGCGTCCGGCGCCCTGCTGGGCGGGTGGGCGGCCGACCGATACGGTCGCGGTACTGCGGGTGCCGGAGCCCTGATCGTCAGCGGCAGCTGTGCCCTCGCCTCTCCGCTGTTCTTCACTGCGGCGCCGGTGACCCTCGTCATCGTCCTGGCGGTGTGGGGCGCATCCGTCATCGCCGATTCCGGCGTCTTCTCCACTTCGCTCAGCGAGTCCGCCGATCCGCGCTACGTGGGCACGGCATTGACCGTCCAGACGGCCATCGGCTTCCTGATCACAGTCGTCACGATCCAGGTCGTCCCGGTGCTCGCCGGACTCGTGGGCTGGCAGTACGCCCTGCTGGTCCTGGTGCCCGGTCCCATCCTGGGCGCCGCCGCGATGATCCGTCTCGCCCTCTCGGCGGGACCGGACCGGCCGGGCGCGACGGAACCGGTAATCCCGCGCGACTGATACCCGCGGGACCTCCGGGTCTAGATCCAGTCCTCGTCGTCCTCGACCTCGATCGAGGGCTGCGTGATCGTTGCGCTGTCGTCGACCGCGTTGTAGCGGATGACGGTGCCGTCATCGAGCTCGATCACCGGCTTGGCCTCGAGCCAGGTCAGCGTCCAACGCCACGAATCCGTACCGTCCTTCGGGGCGACAGTGAGGTCCTGCTCGACCGTGCTGACCGCGAGGAGGACGACCTCGGGCAGACCGGACGGCGCCGTGCCGCCGAACGACCAGCGGGTTCCCAGCTGCATCGGGCTCAGAGCTCGATCTCGTAGGTGACCCAGTCGGTGCGGGTGCCGACGTCGTCGTAGAGACGCTGGGCGGTCTCGTTGTCCGCTGCGGTGATCCACTGCACGGTCGTGAGCTTGTGCTCGGCCGCGTAGTCCTTGGCGAACTCGATCAGCGAACGGCCGACGCCGCCCGTACGGTGCTCCGGCACGACGAACAGGTCGTCGATGAAGAGACCGCGGGTGGCGCTGAGCGTGTTCGGCACCTCCCGGTAGTGCGCGAAGCCCACGAAGTCGCCGTCGTCACTGACTGCGACCGCGCCGTTCAGCACGTGGTTCCGATCGATGATCCAGCTCCAGACGCGGAGGGCCTTCTCATCGGTCAGTTCGCTCTTGTAGAACTCGCTGTAGCCCTCGAAGAGGCCCAGCCAGGCGAAAAAGTCCTTGTCGCCCAATGCTCGTACGTGAATAGCCATCTGGTTCTCCCTAACTCTCCGACACCGTGGCGAGCACGATTTCCGTGACTGCCAACTCGCCGCCTTCGACAAAAACCAATTCCGAGATCCGGCCGACAGCCTGCAGATCTGCGGCAGCCTGCGCGAGCAGGGCAACCTCTGCAGCCGTACCGCTAATTACAGCAGATGCGACGTCGGTTTTCTGGGACGCTTTCGCATCCGTCTTTCCGCGCCGGATGCCGGTGAGCGCGCGACTGGACAGCTCGAGCAGTGCGGGGTTCCCCCCTGAACCTGCGGCGAGGTCTGCCGCGACGGGCCAGGCGGCCCGGTGCACGGATCCCTCGTTGGACCAGGACCACGCCTCTTCGGTCGCGAACGGCACGAACGGGGCGAACAGACGGAGCAGGGTCGACAGTGCGGTGCGGAGCGCCGCGACGGCCGAGGCCTGCCCGGCGCCGGCTTCGCCGTACGCGCGTTCCTTGACGAGCTCGAGGTGGTCGTCGCAGAACGTCCAGAAGAAGCTCTCGGTGACCTCGAGGGCGCGGGCGTGGTCGTAGCTGTCGAACGCGGTCGTCGCCTGGGCGACGACACTCGTGAGGCGGGCGATCATGCTGCGGTCGAGGGGCTCGGTGATCGCGGCGTCCGCTGCCCCGTCGAAGCCGAGGATGAACTTCGACGCGTTCAGGATCTTGATCGCGAGGCGACGGCCGATCTTGATCTGCGTCGGGTTCTTGGGGTCGAAGGCCGCGTCGGTGCCGAGGCGCGAGGAGGCGGCCCAGTAGCGCACGGCATCCGAACCGTGCTGCACGAGCATGTCGGCGGGGGTGACGACGTTGCCCTTGGACTTCGACATCTTCTTGCGGTCGGGGTCGACGATGAACCCGGACAGGGCCGCGTGCTTCCACGGGGACCGGCCGTCCTCGAGTTCGGCGCGGAGCAGGGTGGAGAACAGCCAGGTGCGGATGATGTCCTGGCCCTGCGGGCGGAGCGAGTACGGGTAGACGAGATCGAAGAGCTGTGGGTCGCGCTCCCAGCCGCCGGCGAGCTGCGGGGTGAGCGAGGACGTCGCCCAGGTATCCATCACGTCGACCTCGCCGACGAAACCGCCGGCCTGGCCGCGCTGGGTGCTTGCGTACCCCGGCGCGGTGTCGGAAGAGGGGTCGACCGGGAGCTGGTCGCGGGTGGCGACGATCGGCTGGTCGAAGACCGGGTTCGCGTCGGCATCCAGCGGGTACCAGACCGGAAGCGGAACTCCGAAGAAGCGCTGGCGGGAGACGAGCCAGTCGCCGGTGAGGCCGTTGACCCAGTTGTCGTAGCGGACCTTCATGAATTCGGGGTGCCACTGCAGGTCGGCGCCGTGCGAGAGCAGGCGGGACCGGAGTGCCTCGTCGCGCGCTCCGTTACGGATGTACCACTGGCGGGTCGACACGATCTCGAGGGGCTTGTCGCCCTTCTCGAAGAACTTGACCGGGTGCACGATCGGCTTCGGTTCGCCGATCATGTCGCCGCTCGCCGTGAGAAGGGCGACGACGGCCTGCTTGGCCGAGAAAACGGTCTTTCCGGCGAGCTCGGCATACGCGGCGATTCCGGCTTCGCTCGTGATGACCTCGGGCGCCTCGGCGATGATGCGGCCGTCGAAGCCCATGATCGCGCGGTTCGGCAGGTCGAGTTCCCGCCACCAGACCACGTCGGTCACGTCGCCGAAGGTGCAGATCATCGCGATGCCGCTGCCCTTGTCCTTCTGGGCGAGGTGGTGGGCGAGGATAGGAACTTCGACGTCGAAGAGCGGGGTGCGCACGGTCGTGCCGAAGAGGTGCTTGTAGCGCTCGTCGTCCGGATGCGCGACGAGGGCCACGCAGGCCGGCAGCAACTCGGGCCGGGTGGTCTCGATCTCGATCGTGGAACCGTCGGGCTTGCGGAAGGAGACCCGGTGGTACGCGGCGGGCATGTCCTTGTCCTCGAGCTCGGCCTGCGCGACGGCCGTGCGGAAGGTGACGTCCCAGAGGGTCGGCGCCATGGCCTGGTAGGCCTCGCCGCGGGCGACGTTGCCGAGGAAGGCGAGCTGGGAGGATGCGATCGAGTGAGAACCGATCGTGCGGTAGGTCTGGGTCCAGTCGACGCTCAGGCCGAGGTCGCGCCAGAGCGCTTCGAACTGCTTCTCGTCTTCGAGGGTGAGGCGTTCACAGAGTTCGATGAAGTTGCGGCGGCTGATCGGGACCTGGTCGGCGGCCTTGGTGCTCTTGCCGTCGCCGCCCTCGAAGGGCGCGGTGAAGTCGGGGGCATACGGCAGCGACGGGTCGCAGCGCACGCCGTAGTAGTTCTGCACCCGGCGTTCGGTCGGCAGGCCGTTGTCGTCCCAGCCCATCGGGTAGAACACGTCGCGGCCGCGCATCCGCTGGAAGCGGGCGACGACGTCGGTGTGCGTGTACGAAAACACGTGGCCGATGTGCAGTGAGCCGGACGCGGTCGGCGGGGGAGTGTCGATGGAGAAGATGTTCGCCCTGGTCGCGGAGTCGCGGTCGAAGCGGTACGTGCCCTCGGTGTCCCAGGTGCCGCCCCATTTGTTCTCGAGGCCCTCGAGGGCTGGCTTGTCCGGAACGTTCGGGATCGTCATGGTTCTCCGATTCACTGTCTGCGGCACCGTGTCTGCGGTGAGGTGCCTGAATATTGGCCTAACCCAACCTACCCGATGCCCCGTTCACCGGCGATTCGGGGGGGGGTCAGGGGGCGGGCAGGCGCGGCACGGCGTCGAGCAGGCGCCGGGTGTACGGATGCGCCGGCGCGGCGAAGACCTGCTCCGTCGGGCCGGTCTCGACGACCGATCCGTTCTCGATGACGACGATCCGGTCGCTGACGTGCTGCACGACGCCGAGGTCGTGCGAGATGAACACGAGACTCAGGCCGAGGTCGCGCTGCAGCTCGTCGAGGAGGTCGAGCACCTGGGCCTGCACGGTCATGTCGAGCGCGGACACCGGTTCGTCGCAGATCAGGACCTGCGGCCGCTTCGCGAGGGCGCGCGCGATGCCGACCCGCTGTCGTTGGCCGCCGGAGAGCTCGAGCGGGCGGCGGCCGAGCACGGCCGCGCCGAGCCCGACCCGGTCGAGGAGCTCGACCGACCGGTCCGCGGCACCGGCGGCGTCGCGGAGGACGGCGCCGACGGTGAGCCGCGGGTCGAAGGAGGCCAGGGCGTCCTGGTAGACGGCGCCGAGCGCCGGTCGCATCGGTCGGCGGGCGCGTTCGGTGATCCCGGTCCAGGTCTCGCCGAGCACCCGGACCTCGCCGGCGTCCGGGGACTCGAGCGCGAGCAGCAGCCGGGCCAGCGTGGTCTTGCCCGAACCGGACTCACCGACGATGCCGAGCGTCGTGCCGCGGTCGAGCGTGAAGGACACGTCGTTGACGGCGAACAGCCGGCTCCGGTCGGGCATCCGGAAGCTCTTGACGAGCCCGGAAGCCTCGAGCACGACGCGATCGGCGACCGCGGGAACGGCAGCAGGAACGGCCCCAGGAACGACACCGGGTGCCGGCCGGTTCGGCCGGTCCTGCGCCGAGAGCCGGGCTCCTCGGGGCTGCCCGGCCGGGACCGCGGCGATCATCCGCCGGGTCTCGTCGTGCCGAGGGTCGTCGAGGAGCGCGCGGGTCGTGCCGGTCTCGACGATCCGGCCGCCGCTCATCACCGCGACGCGGTCGGCGATCCGGCTGACGACGGCGAGGTCGTGGCTGATCAGCACGAGGGCCGTCCCTGCGTTCAGCAGAGCCTCGAACAGGTCGAGGATCCTGGCCTGCACGGTCACGTCGAGGGCCGTCGTCGGTTCGTCGGCGATGAGCAGGGGCGGCCGCAGCGCGATCGCCGATGCGATCAGGGCGCGTTGGCGCTGGCCGCCGGAGAGTTCACCGGAACGCTGGCCGGCCCGGAGCTCGCCGTCGGGAAGCCAGACCTCGGCGAGGAGCTCGAGCACCCGGCGAGCCCGCGCGGCCGCAGAGAGGTTCGTGTGCAGCCGCAGAGTGTCACCGATCTCGCGCCCGATCGGCCGCAGCGGGTCGAGCGACACGAGCGCGTCCTGGAGCACGAGTCCCACGTCCCTGCCGCGCCTCCGCCGCCAGGCGTTCTCGCTCAGACCGAACACGGATGTCCCGCCGACGCTCAGCTCGTCGGCGTGCAGCCACGATCCGGTCCCGGCCAGGCCGAGCAGGCTGCGCGCCGTGAGGCTCTTCCCCGAACCGGATTCGCCGACGATCGCGAGGCATTCCCCGGGAGCGACCTCCAACGACACGTCGTCGACAAGGGGATCCCGTCCGGGTGTACTTCCGAAACCGACGCTCAGCCCGCGGACCAGCAGGGCCGGCGCGCCGGCATCCGCCCGCGCCCCCGTCACGCGTGCCTCAGCCGTCGCTCGATCGCGCGCCCGAGAACGGTCGCGGAGATCGCGGTGAGCACGACGAAGAGTCCGGGGAAGAAACTCATCCAGACGGCGGTGTTCAGGTAGGTGCGCCCGGCCGAGAGCATCGCGCCCCATTCCGCGGCGGGCGGTTTGGCGCCGAGGCCGAGGTAGCTGAGCGCCGCCGCCCAGATGATGGCCTGGCCGATGCCCAGGGTGCCGAGCACGAGGAGCGGTGCGAGCGTGTTCGGGAGGATGTGCCGCACGAGGATCCGGGTGCGGCTGCGACCGAGAACGGTCGCGGCCTCGACGAAGGCCGAGGATCGCACGGAGACGAGCTGGGCGCGGATGATGCGTGCGTAGCCGGGCGCGGTCGCGAGACCGACGGCGAGGGTCGCCGTCGCCGGCCCCGGCCCGAAGACCATGATGAACAGCAGGGCGAGCAACAGGCCGGGGAACGCGAACATGACCTCGAGCAGTCGGTTCACGGTGAAGTCCACGATCGAACCGAGCATGCCGGCGATGATCCCGAGCACGGCCCCGAGGCCGAGGCCGATCAGTGTCGCCGCCACGCCGATCTGGAGCGAGCCCCCGGTGCCGTGGCTGACCCGGGTGTAGACGTCGCGCCCGGATTCGTCCGTGCCGAACCAGTGCGCCGACGAGGGGGGCTGGAACGCCGCGCGCGGGTCGATCGCGAGCGGGTCTCCCGGCGCCACGAGGCCGGGTGCGAAGGCGGCAAGGAGCAGGAACAGCACAAAACCGGCGGCGAGGACCTCGGTGAGGCCGACCCGACCGCCGAACCGCGTGCCGAACCTCGTGCCGAGGCCCCTTCCCGTCTGGCGCCGCGCCGCAGCCCCGGCGAGGCCGGCCTGGATCTCGAGGTCGCTCATGCGCGCCGCAGCCTCGGGTCGGCGATCCGCTGGGCGACATCGGTCAGAAGGGTCATCAGGATGTAAGCGGCGGCGACGAACAGCACGACACCGATCACGACAGGCACGTCCCGCACCGTGACGGCGTTCAGCAGGGTGCGGCCGAGTCCCGGCCTGGCGAAGATCGTCTCGACGACGACGGCCCCGCTGATCAGCGAACCGAACGCCCAGCCGGAGAGGCTGATCCCGGGCAGGCTCGCGTGCCGCAGCACGTGCACCCGGCGGATGCCGCCCTCACTTTCCCCCCTGGCCCGCGCGGAGACGACGAACGGGGCTTCGAGCGCCGTGAGCATCGACTCCCGCATGAGCTGGCCGAGGAAACCGGCGAGCGGGATGGCGAGGGTCAGCACGGGCAGCACGAGTCCGGCAGGGCCTGGGGTGCTGACCGGCGGCAGCACGCCGAGCCAGCTGCTGAACACCACGATGAGCGCGCTCGCGAGCCAGAAGTGCGGCAGGGCGGCCGCGCCGATTTCGAGGCCGGAACCGAGCATCCGCCCCCAGCGGCCTGCGCGGGTGGAGAACAGGGCGAGGCCGATCGCGAACAGCCACGCGAGCAGCAGGGAGAGCACGGCGAGAAGCAGGGTGCCACCGAGCTGCCCGAGCAGGAGCGGCGCGACGGGGACGCGGAGCGCGTACGAACGGCCGAGGTCGCCCGTGACGAGGCGGCCGAGCTCGGCGACGTACTGCACAGGGAGCGGCTGGTCGAGGCCGTACTGGGCCCGCACCGCCGCGAGCGCTTCCGGCGAGGTCTGCGATCCCGGTCCGCCGAGCACGGCCTCCGCCGGGTCGCCGGGGACGAGCCGCATCGCGAAGAAGGTGACGGTCGCGACGAGCCAGAGCACGAGGACGGCCCCGCCGAGCCGGGCCATCGCTCGCAGCAGGGCTCGACGCGGCAGGGCGCGCCGCAGTACGGCCGGCCGGGAGAGGCCGGCCGGGTGGGCTCCGGTTACCGGTTCAGCCACGCGTCGTAGAACGTGGGCGTCGACACCGTCGGCATCGCCCGGGTGCCCGAGACGACGGAGGAGAGCAGGTAATGGTTCTGCTGGTCGTACAGCGGCAGCACGTAGAAGCCCTCGAGGACACGGTTCTGCGCCTGGGCGTACAGTGCGGCGCGCTGGGGTGCATCCGCCGTCTGGGAGGCCTCGGTCAGCCAGGCGTCGACCTCGGGGTCGTTGACCTGGGCGTGGTTGGCGAAGTACCCGCTCGGGGCCGGCACGATGCCGGCCGAGTCGAAGAGGGTGCGGAGCACGTCGGGGCCCACCTTCGTGTACGGCGCGCTCACCGCATCATAGGAGTTCGAACCGAGGGCGGTGTACCAGGCCGACAGGTCGAGCGGCGAGAGCACCACGTCGAAGCCCACGGCCTTCGCGGTCGCCTGCAGCTGCTCGAACAGGGACTGCTCCGCCGGGATCGACTGGTTGGTGCTCACCGGGAAGACGACGGACAGGCGCACGCCGCCCTTCGTGCGGTACCCGTCGGAGTCCCGACCGGTCCAGCCGGCCTCGTCGAGAAGGGTGGCGGCGGCCTCGGGGTCGTAGCCGAACAGGTCCGGCCGGGACACCCCGAGCGGCTCGATGCTCGAGAGCGCCGAGAACGAGCGGGTCGCCGTGCCCTGGAACAGGCTCGCAACCGCGGAGTCGACGTCGGAGGCACGGACGAAGGCCTCGCGCACGAGCGGGTCGTTGAACGGGGCCCTGCCCGAGTTCAGCTCGATCCGGTTGGATGCGCCAGGCCGGGGCGCGCCGAGGTGGCGGATGGTGCTGCTCTTCCCGGCCTGCACGATGGTGTCCGGCTGGGCGTTGTCGATCACGTCGACGGCGCCGGACTGCAGGGCGGCGTAGCGGGAGGCCGAGTCGGGGATGAACCGCCAGACGATGGAGTCGAGGTAGGCGGGCCCGGTGTGGGCGGCGTCGGCAGGCGGGGAGGTGTACGCGTCGTTCCTGACGAGGGTGATCGCGTCCTGCTTGACCCAGGAGGCGACCGTGAACGGACCGGTCCCGACCGGGGCCGCGCAGTTCTCGTCCTGGCTGCGGGCGAGCGCCGTCGGCGACTCCATCGCGAGCCACGGCTGGCTGAGTGACTCGAGCAGGGCACTGTCTGGTTCGCTCAGGGTCAGGCGCACCACGGTGGGGGAGACGACGGATGTGGACACCACCTTCCGCACGGCGAGGTAGCCGGTCGACGATCCCGTCTTCGGGTCCTGCACGTGCGCGATGTTCGCCTGCACGGCCGCCGCGTCGAAGGGCGTCCCGTCGGTGAAGGTCACGTTCTCGCGGAGGGTGATGTCCCAGGCGAGGCCGTCGGCGCTCTGCGACCAGCTCGACGCGAGCCACGGGATGATCGTGCCCGCGCTGTCGCGGGAGACGAGCGACTCGAGGAACTGGGTGCCGACGAGGGCCTGCGGATAGTTGCCGCCGACGTGCGGGTCGAGGCACGTCGGTTCGGCGTCGCCGGAGGCGTAGTTGAGCGTGCCGCCGGAGACGGGAGCGGTGCTCTCCGTGGCCTGCGGGGATGCGGAACACCCGGTCAGGAGCAGGGCGAGGGTGGCGACGGCGACGAGCGAACGCGGCACGCGGGAGTGGTGAACCAGAGGGGGCATGGGGAAGGAATCTCTCTCGGCGTAGCGGGGCCGGGCCGGGTCCCATCGTAAAACATCACGGTCCGGCCCGAAATTCCCGTAAGTATCGCTCCGACGGGATAGAATTGCGCTCGCATGACAGTGATCCGGCCATCACCGGTGAGTCTTCGGAAGAACGGGAACCGTCGCAAGGCGGACCCCTGGTAGAACCGAACGGGTCGGGCCCGTCACAGCCTCTGAACAAGCGGTCGTCACAGCACGAAGACGGCAAGCGAGGTGGTACCGCGTCGAGTCTTCCCGGAGTCGGCGTCCTCGTGGAACAGGGCCTGTCGGCCCCTTTTGTCCAGGAGATGCACGTGTACCCCAAAGCCCCGCCCTTCCCCGCAGCAGACGACCAGGCCGCAGCACCCGAGCAGGCCGCGCTCGCCGCATCCGCCCCCATCGTGCCCTCGCCGAACTTCCCGGCGATCGAGACAGAGGTGCTCGCGTACTGGGCGGCCGACGGCACCTTCCAGGCGTCGATCGACAACCGGGCGGATGCGCCGGAGTGGGTCTTCTACGACGGCCCGCCCTTCGCGAACGGCGTGCCGCACTACGGGCACCTCCTCACCGGTTACGCGAAGGACCTGTTCCCGCGCTTCCAGACCATGCGCGGCAAGCTCGTGCACCGCCGCTTCGGCTGGGACACCCACGGCCTCCCCGCCGAGCTCGAGGCCGAACGGCAGCTCGGAATCACCGACAAGGCCGACATCGAGAAGCTCGGCATCGCCGCCTTCAACAAGGTCGCCCGCGACTCCGTGCTCAAGTACACCGACGACTGGCAGCGCTACGTCAACCGCCAGGCCCGCTGGGTCGACTTCGAGAACGACTACAAGACCCTCGACATCACCTTCATGGAATCCGTGATCTGGGCGTTCAAGACCCTGCACGACAAGGGCCTCGCCTACGAGGGCTACCGGGTGCTTCCGTACTGCTGGCGCGACCAGACGCCGCTCTCCAACCACGAGCTCGGCATGGATGCCGACGTCTACAAGATGCGCCAGGACCAGACCGTCACCGTGACGTTCCCGCTCGTGGGCACGAAGGCGGAAGCCCTCGGCCTCACCGCGGTGCGCGCCCTCGCGTGGACGACGACCCCCTGGACCCTGCCGACCAACCTCGCCCTCGCCGTCGGGCCGGACATCGTCTACGCCGTCGTCCCGGCCGGCCCGAACGGCACGCCAGACGCGACCGTGCTCCGCGAGGAGTCGGTCACCGGCAGCGACGACGCCCGCGTGGACGTGTCCGTGCTCGGCGCCGAGTACCTGATCGCGATCGACCTCGTCGGCAACTACGCCAAGGACCTCGGCTACGACACGCCTGAGGAGGCCTCCGCGGCCGTTGCGCGCACGGTCACGGGACGCGAACTCGAGGGTGTCGCATACGACCGTCTCTTCGACTACTACGCCGACGCATCCGTCTGGAACACCCAGAAGGCCTGGACGATCCTGCTGGCCGACTACGTCACGACCGCAGACGGCACCGGCATCGTGCACCAGGCGCCCGCGTACGGCGAAGAGGACCAGAAGGCCTGCGAGGCCGCCGGCATCCCCGTGATCATCTCCCTCGACGAGGGCGGCAAGTTCCTCTCCGACGTGCCGGAGGTCGCCGGCCTGCTGTGGTCAGACGCGAACAAGCCGCTCACCCAGATGCTCAAGGCCGAGGGCCGGCTGCTGCGCCAGGCCAGCTACGAGCACTCATACCCGCACTGCTGGCGCTGCCGCAACCCGCTGATCTACAAGGCGGTGTCGAGCTGGTTCGTGCGCGTCACGGAGTTCCGCGACCGCATGGTCGAACTCAACCAGGACGTCACCTGGGTGCCGGAGAACGTCAAGGACGGCCAGTTCGGCAAGTGGATCGGCAACGCCCGCGACTGGTCGATCAGCCGCAACCGGTACTGGGGCTCGCCGATCCCGGTCTGGAAGAGCGACGACCCGAACTACCCCCGCACGGATGTTTACGGCTCGCTCGACGAGCTCGAAGCCGACTTCGGGGTGCGCCCGACCGACCTGCACCGCCCGTACATCGACGAGCTCACCCGGCCGAACCCGGACGACCCCACCGGGGCTTCCACGATGCGCCGGATCACCGACGTGCTCGACGTCTGGTTCGACTCCGGGTCGATGCCGTTCGCGGCCGTGCACTACCCCTTCGAGAACCGCGACTGGTTCGACACCCACAACCCCGCCGACTTCATCGTCGAGTACATCGGCCAGACCCGCGGCTGGTTCTACCTGCTGCACGTGCTCTCGACCGCTCTCTTCGACCGGCCGGCGTTCACCAACGTCGTGAGCCACGGCATCGTGCTCGGCAACGACGGCCAGAAGATGTCGAAGTCGCTGCGCAACTACCCCGACGTCTTCGAGGTCTTCGACCGCGATGGAAGCGACGCGATGCGCTGGTTCCTGATGAGCTCATCCGTACTGCGCGGCGGCAACCTCATCGTCACGGAGGAGGGCATCCGGGAGGCCACCCGCCAGGTGATGCTGCCGCTCTGGAGCACCTGGTACTTCTTCTCGCTCTACGCCAACGCCTCGGGGGAGAACGGCTACGACGCCGTCTGGCGCACCGACTCGACCGACGTGCTCGACCGGTACCTGCTCGCGAAGACCCGCGACCTCATCGTCGACGTCACGAGCGACCTCGAGGCGCTCGATTCGACCCAGGCGACCGCCCGCCTCCGCGACTTCGCCGACGTGCTGACCAACTGGTACGTGCGGCGCTCCCGGGACCGCTTCTGGACCGGCGCCGTCGCCGGCGGTACGGCCACGGAAGCCTTCGACACCCTGTACACCGTGCTCGAGACCGTCTGCCGGGTCGCCGCGCCGCTTCTGCCGCTCGTCACCGAGCGGATCTGGCAGGGATTGACCGCTGGCCGCAGCGTGCACCTGACGGACTGGCCGGACGCCGGCCTCTTCCCGTCGGACCACGGGCTCGTCACCGCGATGGACCAGATCCGCACGATCAGCTCCACCGTGCTCTCGCTGCGCAAGCAGGCGGGCCTGCGCGTGCGGCTGCCGCTCGCGCAGCTCACCGTCGTCACGACCGGAACGGCGGCACTCGCCCCGTTCGAGGCGATCCTGCGCGACGAGCTCAACGTGAAGAGCGTGAACCTCGTCGAACTCGCCGAGGACAGCGCGGCGAACTACGGCATCACCTCCCGGCTCACCGTCAACGCCCGCGCGGCCGGGCCCCGGCTCGGCAAGCAGGTGCAGGCCGCGATCAAGGCCGCGCGCAGCGGCGACTGGAGCGAAACCGACGGGATCGTGACCGCAGGCGGCATCGCGCTCGAGGCCGGCGAATACGAACTCGTGCTGCAGGCTGGCACAGGGGCGAGCAACGCCGACGCGGCATCCGCGGCCGTCGAGCAGACCGGACCCGCCCTCGCGCTGCTCCAGGGCGGCGGCTTCGTGCTGCTCGACACCGTGACCACGCCGGAGCTCGAGGCCGAGGGCTTCGCCCGCGACCTGATCCGCGCCGTGCAGGACACCCGCAAGTCGGCAGGATTCTTCGTCGCGGACCGGATCCGCCTCGACCTCGTCTTCTTCGACCAGGCCGACCTCGACACCCTGCGCCTCGCGCCGGGAGTCGACGTGGCCGCGGAAACGCTCACCGTGCGCTTCGCCGCGCACGCCCCGACCGAGGTCGACCCGGCCATCCTCGCGGGCACGGTGCCCTCCGAGTGGCTGGAACAGCTCGCGGGGGCCCCCGTCGAGCACTACGTGCGCTTCGAGGCCGGCCACTACGCCAACCGCGGGCCGGTGCTCGTCGCCGTCGCCCGAGAGAACGGAATCGTGAATGTCTGATTCGATGGACCAGAACCTGCCCGAAGACGACGAGTACCGCGACGCGGGAGAGGCCGTCTTCGCAGCCCTCCTCGACCGGGTCGGCGAAGCCGCTCCACGACCGCGGCTCGCCCCGACCCGGCGGGTCGTCGAACTGCTCGGCGACCCGCAGGCCACCTACCCGGTGATCCACATCACGGGCACCAACGGGAAGACCAGCACGAGCCGGATCACCGAGAGCATCCTGCGCGCGTACGGACTGCGCACCGGCATGATGACGAGCCCGCACCTGGTCCGCCTCAACGAACGGATCGTGATCGACGGGGAACCGATCAGCGACCGCGCCCTCGCCGCGAACTGGGAGGACATCCAGCCGTACCTCGCGATGGTGGACGCCGAACTCGGTGCGAAGAACGAGGAGCCGCTCACTTTCTTCGAAGCCCTCACCGTGCTCGCCTTCGCCTGCTTCGCGGACGCTCCCGTCGATGTCGCCGTGATCGAGGTCGGCATGGGCGGCGAATGGGACTCCACGAACGTGGCCGACGGCCTCGTCGCCGTCGTCACCCCGGTCGCGCTCGATCACACCAAGCGGCTCGGAAGCACCGTCGCGGAGATCGCCCGCACCAAGGCAGGGATCATCAAGCCTGCGGCATCCGTCATCAGCGCCCGGCAGGCCGAGACCGTGCAGGCCGAACTGGAACGCGCCGTCGAACTGACCGAATCGACCCTCGCGAGCGAGGGGGAGGAGTTCGCCCTGCTCGACAGCCAGGTCGGCGTAGGCGGGCAGCTCATCACGGTGCGCGGCCTCGCCGCGACATACCCCGACCTGTTCCTGCCGATGTACGGCACCCACCAGGCGCACAACGCTGCCGTCGCGATCGCCGCCGTCGAGTCCTTCCTCGGCGCGGGCACCCGCCCGCTCGACCACGACATCCTCATGGAGGGGCTCGCGACCGCGACCTCACCCGGGCGGCTGCAGCTGATCGGCATCGAACCGACCGTGCTCGTGGATGCCGCGCACAACCCGCACGGGGCCGGCGCCCTCGCCGAGGCACTCGGCACCTACTTCCACTTCGATGAGGTCGTCGCCGTGATCGGGATCCTCGCCGACAAGGACGCAGCGGGCATCGTCGCGGCGCTCGCTCCCGTCGTGACCCGGTTCCACGTCACCCAGTCCCAGTCCGACCGGGCGATCCCCGTCGACGACCTCGCCGACATCGTCGCGGCCGGAACGGACGAGGATGCCGTCAGCCGCTTCGACGACGTCGCCGACGCCCTCGACGCCGCGAGGACCTGGGCCGCAGACGCCCCACGTCGCGGCGTGATCGTCACCGGTTCGATCACCCTGGTCGGCGAGGCCCTGTCGCTCGCCGTAGCCAGGGAGTGGCTCAAGAAATGACCGACGCCCCGCGTTCGCGGCGGAACCGGTCTGTGCGCGAGTCGCTCGCGTCGATCGTGCTCGGCTTCGAGACGATCATCGTGTTCCTCGCGGCGCTGCTGCTCTTCGGGCTCGGCTCGCTGCCGGCCTGGCTCGCCCTCGGCGGGGGAGCACTGCTCTGCCTCGTCATGGTCGCGACGATCGGCCTGCTCCGCTACAACTGGTCATACGCGATCGGCTGGATCGTCCAGGCCATCATCGTCCTGACCGGGTTCGTCAACCCGGCCATGTTCATCGTCGGCGCACTGTTCACCGGCATGTGGGCATACTGCATGGTCACCGGCTCGAGACTAGACAACAACAAGGAGAACTCATGAGTACCCCGGTCCAAGAAACCCTCGTCCTGGTGAAGCCCGACGGCGTCGCACGCAACCTCTCCGGAGAGATCCTGCGACGCATCGAGCAGAAGGGATACTCCCTCGTCGACATCAAGCTCGTGCAGGCCGACCGTTCGCTTCTCGCCGAGCACTACGCGGAGCACGCGGGCAAGCCCTTCTTCGAGCCCCTCGTCGAGTTCATGGAGAGCGGGCCGATCCTCGCGATCCGCATCGCCGGCGAACGCGTCATCGAGGGCTTCCGCTCCCTCGCGGGCACGACCGATCCCACGACCGCAGCACCCGGCACGATCCGCGGCGACCTCGGCCGCGACTGGGGTTCCAAGGTCCAGCAGAACCTCGTACACGGTTCAGACTCGCCAGAGTCCGCGTCCCGCGAACTGGCGCTCTGGTTCGACTAGAACCGCAGCCCCGTCGCGCCGAGTGTCGCCGTCCCCGCCGAAACCAGGCGGAGGAACGGCGACACTCTGCGGTTAAGGCGACGGTCGGCATCCGCCCGGCTGGAGGCGGTCCAGTTCTAGAGGCGGTGCAGGAAGTCCATCTTGAGCTGGGCGACTGTTGCGGCCACGAGGTAGCAGCCGATCGTGATGACGACGATCCACGAGGAGGCGCCGGCGGCGAAGCGCCGCACCCCGGCCGGAACCGGGAGGGTGCCCGTCCTGAGGTTGTAGAGGGTCACGGCCAGGAACATCGGGATCGTGACGACCCAGGTCACCATGCACCACGGGCAGAGCACGTCGAGCACGAAGAAGCTCTGGCCCATCAGCCAGATCACGAAGACGAGCGCGAGCGCCACGCCGGCGTTCAGTCCGATCCAGAACCAGCGGGCGAACCGGGCGCCAGCGAGGATCGCGGCGCCGATCGTGATGACGACCGTCCAGGCGATGAGTCCGATCAACGGGTTCGGGAAACCGAACAGCGCACCCTGCCAGGAACCGAGGTTGGTGCTGCAGCCGACGAGCACGCTGAAGTTGCAGGAGAGCTGCGCCTGCGGATCCTCGAGGATGGCGATCTTGTCCAGGGTCAGCGCGAAGGCCGCCGCGAGGGCGATCGCACCCCCGATGATCATGAAGATGGCGAGCCCGGTGGGGCGCCTGGATTGCTCGGTCTGTTGCACCTCAGGATTATGTCATGCGCCTCGCACTCGATCCTGAACAATACATGCGATAATCAACACGGATGCTTGGGCCGCGCTCAAGCACAGCCAGAGAAGGCTTAATGGGCCGTAACAGCCCAGATTCATTGGTCCCACGACCAAAGGTATTAGCAGCCAGAGCCAAGAGCCGGTTGCGAACGAAGAGGATTCCCGAGGTGGACGCGCAAGCGTTTTTCTCGCACGAGAGAGTAGCCGGATGGGTGGCGCGGTCGCCCAAAACGGTCAAGGAGCGCACCAGTAATGGTGGAAGACAACGAAAACACCAAAAAACGCAAAGGTCTGTTCGGATCCCGCCGTCGGCGTGTAGCCGCCGCGGCGATCGCGCCAACGGAAGCACCGGCCACGGTACCCGGCGCCGCGACCGACGCCGTGGAGGCACCGACAGCACCATTCCTCGAGGGGGAGCCCGCACCCTGGGCGTCCACCGCGACGACCCCAGCCGAACAGGACACCACCGTGGACCAGCCGACTCCGCCCGTCGAACCCGCACAGCCGGTTCGCAGGCCCTCGACCTCTCTTCTTTTCCAGGCGCCGAACATCGTGCCGCTTCCGGCACGTGCCGGAGCCAGGCGCGACGATTCGCGTGCCTTCGACGATCGTCAGGACGGCAACCGCCCAGACGGGGATCGTCAGGACAGCCGCTCGGGCAACCGCCAGGACAACGGCGCGGAGAACCGTCACGACCGCAACCGCTCGGACAGCCGCTCGGACAACCGTCCCGACGGCCGCTCGGACCGCGATGAGTACCCGGACGAGACGTCGACCGTCCGCCGCCGCGCCCGCCGCAGGCCAGGCGACGAGAACCGCTCCGGTGCCGACGACCCCGCCAACACCGTCGTCCGGGTCCGCGTTCCGCGCGAACCCGAGCTCATCACCGAGCCGCAGCGGATCAAGGGCTCGACCCGCCTCGAGGCCAAGAAGCAGCGCCGCCGCGACGGCCGCGACGCCGGGCGTCGCCGTCCGGTCATCACGGAGGCCGAGTTCCTCGCCCGCCGTGAATCGGTCGACCGGGTCATGGTCGTGCGGGCCAAACACAACAAGATCCAGATCGGCGTCCTCGAGGACGGCGTACTCGTCGAGCACTACGTCGCCAAGAACCAGGACGCATCCCTGATCGGGAATGTGTACCTCGGCCGGGTACAGAACGTGCTCCCGAGCATGGAAGCCGCCTTCGTCGACATCGGACGCGGCCGCAACGCCGTGCTGTACTCCGGTGAGGTCGACTGGGAGGCCGCGGCGGAACATGCCGCCAACAGCAACCAGGCGCGTCGGATCGAGCTCGCGCTCAAGCCCGGCGACAAGGTGCTCGTCCAGGTCACGAAGGACCCGATCGGCCACAAGGGCGCCCGGCTCACGAGCCAGGTCTCGCTTCCCGGCCGGTACCTCGTCTACGTGCCGAACGGCTCGATGAACGGCATCAGCCGCAAGCTTCCGGACACCGAGCGTGCCCGCCTCAAGAAGATCCTCAAAGAGGTCCTGCCGGACAACACCGGCGTGATCGTGCGTACCGCCGCGGAAGGTGCCACCGACGAGCAGCTGACGCTCGACGTCAACCGCCTCACCGAGCAGTGGGCATCCATCTCCAAGCTCGTCGACACTGTCCAGGCCCCCGCGCTGCTGCACGGTGAGCCCGACCTGCTGATCAAGATCGTGCGCGACGTCTTCAACGAGGACTTCCAGAAGATGGTCATCTCCGGGGACGAAGCCCGCGAGACGATCCAGACCTACCTCGGCCAGGTCGCCCCCGACCTCGTCGACCGCGTCGAGCGTTACGAGGGCGAAAACGACGCCTTCGACGAGTACCGCATCTCCGAGCAGATCGAGAAGGCCCTCGACCGCAAGGTCTGGCTGCCCTCCGGCGGTTCCCTCGTGATCGACCGCACAGAGGCGATGACCGTCGTCGACGTCAACACGGGCAAGTTCGTCGGTTCCGGCGGCAACCTCGAGGAAACCGTCACGAAGAACAACCTCGAGGCCGCAGAGGAGATCGTGCGTCAGCTCCGGCTGCGCGACATCGGCGGCATCATCGTCGTCGACTTCATCGACATGGTCCTCGAGACCAACCGCGACCTCGTGCTGCGCCGCCTGCTCGAATGCCTGAGCCGCGACCGCACCAAGCACCAGGTCGCGGAGGTCACCTCGCTCGGGCTTGTGCAGATGACACGCAAGAAGCTCGGACTGGGACTCCTCGAGTCGTTCAGCGAGAACTGCGAGGCCTGTGCGGGCCGCGGAGTCGTCATCCACCACGACCCCGTCACCAAGCACCGCCAGACCGCCCAGCCGCCCCAGGAGCGCCGCCCGCGCAGCAAGTCGGGCAACTCAGGCAACGACAACGGCAACGGCAACGGGAGCAACGGCGGCAACGGGAACGGCAACGGCGGCAACAACGGCCACCGCGGCGGTAACTCCGGCACCAACGGCTCCGTGTCCGAGCAGGCGAAGGCCACATCGGGCACGCACGGGATCACCGAGGACGCCAAGCACGCACTCGCCCTGATCGCGGCCAGGACCATCCCGCGCGCCCTGACCGGGTCCATCCCGATCATCCACGTGCCGGATGCCCCCGCGTCCGTCCCCGTCTCCGCAGAGCAGGAGGTGCACGCGAACGAGTCCACAGCCCCGGTCGAGCCCACGGTCACGCCCGTCGCCGAGGCATCCGCCCCCGTGGAGGCGCCGAGCATCACCCAGGCCGTTGCCGCGGACCTGACGGAGGCCAACACCGGTTCCGTCGAGATCCTCGACATCCCGGTGCGGAAGTCGTCCCGCGCCCGTCGTACCGTGAGCAAGCAGGTCACCGACCAGCTGCTCGACTCGGTGCTCGAGTCGCTCCCTGAGCCCAAGCAGCCCGGCCAGGGCCGCTCGCGCAGCCGCAGGGTCACGACGGCCGGCGGCTCGACGTCGAACGCGCAGCCCATCGTGCTGCCGGCACGGGAGACGCAGAACTAGTTCAGCACGAGCCCAGGGACATCGGGGCCGTACGGCGGTCGACTTCGGTCGGCCGCCGTTTTCCGTACCCGCGACACGCCGAGACACGCCGCCGGGCCGCGGTGGGTTCAGCGTCCGGAGCGTTCGCGTCCGGACACGCGGAGCCCGCTCGCGCGCAAGCGCAGCACGAGCTCCCTGTTGCCCACCGGAAGCGCCCCAGCCGCCACGAGGGCCTCGTAGCGGTGCGCGGGCACGTCATAGTGGTCCAGGTCGAAACCCCGCAGGGGAATGCCGTTCGCCGCGGCGAAACCGTGCAATTCTTCGAGCGACACGTCGCTGACGAGGTGCGACCAGACCGTATCGTGCGCGGGCCATGTAGGCTGATCTATCAACACGGTCATACCAAGATTGTATGTTCCCCGCAGCGTTGTGCCGGGGGAGCAGGCAATCCCCGGTCGATCCCAGCCCCAGTTTGACCGGGGCAGGTTGATCAGCTAAACTCGACTGTTGGTGTGCGTTGGGCCTGAGCCCGCGCTGACACCTAAGGTTTTCTGACAGAGACGGGCCGACTTGGGCCGTTTACGCAGTAACTTTCCATCATAGGAATCGGGGCCTCACGGCTCCCCAGAGATAGGTACGTAACGTGGTTTACGCAGTTGTGCGCGCCGGTGGGCGGCAGGAGAAGGTAGAGGTCGGGACCATCGTAACGATGGACCGAATCAAGGCTGACAAGGACGGCAACGTCGAGCTGGCCGCAGTGCTCCTCGTCGATGGCGACAAGATCACCTCTGACTCGAAGTCTTTGGCCAAAGTCACCGTGACCGCCGAGGTCCTCAACGACCTCCGCGGCCCGAAGATCGTCATCCAGAAGTTCAAGAACAAGACCGGTTACAAGAAGCGTCAGGGGCACCGTCAGGAGCTCACTCGCGTTCAGGTCACCGGCATCGCCTAGGCCCGAGGAGCAGAACAAATGGCACACAAAAAAGGTGCGAGTTCCACTCGCAACGGTCGCGACTCCAACGCCCAGCGCCTCGGCGTGAAGCGCTTCGGTGGTCAGGTTGTCGGAGCGGGCGAGATCATCGTCCGCCAGCGCGGCACCCACTTCCACCCCGGCGTGAACGTCGGCCGCGGTGGCGACGACACGCTGTTCGCCCTCGAGGCCGGCTCGGTCGAGTTCGGCGCGAAGGGTGGCCGCAAGGTCGTCAACATCGTGGTGGCTGCCGCGTAGGCATCCACAATCTGTAAGCGTGAGGGCGGGCTTCGGCTCGCCCTCTGCTTGTTTTACGCCACCTGAAAGGGGCACCCCCATGGCCACATTCGTTGACCAGGTCACGCTGCACCTGCGCGCGGGCAACGGCGGCAACGGCTGTGTGTCCGTCAAGCGGGAGAAGTTCAAGCCCCTGGCCGGCCCCGACGGCGGCAACGGCGGAAACGGCGGCGACATCGTGCTCGTCGCCGATCCCCAGGTGACCACGCTCCTCGGCTTCCACCGGTCCCCGCACCGCAGCTCCGTCAACGGCGGTCCCGGCATGGGCGACCACCGCGCCGGTTTCAGCAGCGAGATCATGGAACTCTCCGTACCCCTCGGCACCGTCGTCAAGGACGTCGACGGCAACGAACTCGCCGACATGACCGAACCGGGTTTCCGGATCGTCGTGGCCCCCGGCGGCCAGGGCGGGCTCGGCAACGCCGCACTCGCCTCCTCGAAGCGCAAGGCCCCCGGTTTCGCACTCCTCGGCACCTACGGCTGGGAAGGCGATGTCCAGCTCGAGCTCAAGACCGTTGCGGACGTCGCCTTCGTCGGCTATCCCTCCGCAGGCAAGTCCAGCCTGATCGCGGCCATGTCCGCCGCGAGGCCCAAGATCGCCGACTACCCCTTCACGACCCTGTTCCCGAACCTGGGCGTCGTCGACGCCGGCGAGGTGCGCTACACGGTGGCAGACGTTCCCGGCCTGATCGAGGGCGCGAGCGAGGGCAAGGGCCTCGGCCTCGAATTCCTGCGCCACGTCGAACGCTGCACAGCTCTCCTGCACATCCTCGACTGCGCGACCCTCGACCCCGACCGCGACCCGCTCAGCGACCTCGACGTGATCCTCGGAGAACTCGGCGCCTACCCGGTTCCCGAAGGCCAGAAACCCCTCCTCGACCGTCCCCAGCTGGTCGCGCTCAACAAGATCGACGTTCCAGAGGCCCGCGAACTCGCGGACTTCGTCAAGGCAGACCTCGAAGCCCGCGGCTACCGCGTCTTCGAGATCTCCACCGTCAGCCACGAGGGCCTCCGCCAGCTGAACTATGCCCTCGCCGAACTCGTCGAAGCAGGCCGCATCGAGTCCGCCGCCGCACTCGCGGCCAAGCCGCGCATCATCATCCGTCCCAAGGCCGTCGACGACAGCGGTTTCGTCGTCAAGGTCGAGGGCGGCTCGTTCGGCAACATCTACCGCATCATCGGCACCAAGCCCGAGCGCTGGGTGCAGCAGACCGACTTCACCAACGACGAGGCCGTCGGCTTCCTCGCCGACCGCCTGGCCAAGCTCGGCATCGAGAACGAACTCTTCAAGGCGGGAGCCGTCGCCGGCTCGACCGTGATCATCGGCGCAGGCAACGGTGTCGTCTTCGACTGGGAGCCCACTCTCACGTCGACGGCGGAGCTCATCACGGCCCCCCGCGGCACCGACACCCGCCTCGACGACTCGAAGCGTCGCACGAGCAGCGAGCGCCGGGAAGAGTACTTCGGCCGGATGGACGCCAAGGCGGCCGCCCGTGCCGAGCTCATCCGCGAGCGCGACGCCGGAATGTGGACCTCTGGCGAGGTCGAGTACAACGGCGAGAGCGCCCCAGCAGGCTCGGAAAGCAGCCAGGAAGACTCCGAGTGAGCGTCCTCGGGCGGGACGACATCAAGACGGCGGCACGCATCGTCGTGAAGGTCGGGTCATCCTCGATCAGCGGAGCGAACGTGTCGCAGATCTCCCCGCTCGTCGACGCCCTCGCCGAGGCGCACGCCCGCGGCGCCGAGATCGTCCTGGTCTCCTCCGGTGCGATCGCGACCGGGATGCCGTACCTCAACCTCGAGGAACGGCCCACCGACCTCGCAACCCAGCAGGCCGCGGCCTCCGTCGGCCAGAACCTCCTGATCTTCCGCTACCAGGACAGTCTCCGTCGCTACTCGATCATCGCCGGGCAGGTGCTGCTCACCGCCGGCGACCTCGAGAACCCGTCACACCGGTCCAATGCGCGCCGCGCGATGAACCGGCTGCTCGGGCTGCGGATCCTCCCGATCGTGAACGAGAACGACACCGTCGCCACCCACGAGATCCGCTTCGGCGACAACGACAGGCTCGCGGCCCTCGTCGCGACCCTGATCGGAGCCGACCTCCTCGTGCTGCTGAGCGACGTCGACGCCCTCTACACCCGCCCGCCGCATCTCCCAGGGGCGGAACGCATCCCGCACATCGCGGCAGGCGACCGGCTTCCCGGCGTGGAATTCGGCGCGAGCTCCTCCGGTGTCGGCACCGGGGGGGCCGGTACGAAGGTGTCAGCGGCCCGGATTGCAGCGGAAGCAGGAACGGCCGTGCTGGTCACCTCGACAGGGCTCGTCGCCCAGGCCCTGCGCGGCGACTACGTCGGCACCTGGTTCGAACCGACTCCCCGGCTGTAACCTGTCCGGTCCTGGCCCCGCGGGGGTGGGAAACGTGCCGTAAACTACCGGCATGCTGCAGTCACCCGTCGACTCCCTCCGGCTCACCCTGACCCTCGATGCGGCGCGCAGGGCCTCGATCGTCCTCGCGTCCACTCCGACCTCGCAGAAGAACAGGGCGCTCACCGCGATCGCGGACTCCCTGCGCAGGAACACGGCAGACATCCTCGTGGCGAACCGTGACGACCTCGCCGCCGGCGCCGCAAACGGACTCAGTACCGGTCTCCTCGACCGGCTCACCCTCGATGAGGCCCGCGTGGCCGGCCTCGCGGACGCTGTGCTCCAGATCGCGCTCCTGACAGACCCCGTCGGCGAGGTCGTCCGAGGCAGCAGCCTGCCCAACGGTGTGAAGATCAGCCAGGTGCGGGTGCCCTTCGGCGTCGTCGGCGTCATCTACGAGGCGCGGCCCAACGTGACCGTCGATATCGCGGCGCTCGCGCTCAAGAGCGGCAACGCCGTCGTCCTCCGCGGCGGATCCGCCGCCGAGAACACCAACCGGGTCCTGGTCGCCCTCCTCCAGTCGGCCATCGACTCCGTCGGCCTGCCGGGGGACGTGGTGCAGACCATCGATCCCTTCGGGCGCGAGGGCGCGACCGAACTCATGCAGGCCCGCGGCCAGGTCGACGTGCTCATTCCGCGCGGAAGCGCCGGCCTGATCAATGCCGTCGTCACCCAGTCGAAGGTCCCGGTCATCGAGACCGGTGCCGGCGTCGTGCACATTTTCCTCGACGAGAGCGCCAACCGGGATTGGGCCGTCGAGATCGTGCACAACTCGAAGGTGCAGCGCCCGAGCGTCTGCAACGCCGTCGAGACCCTCCTCATCCACGAGGGCGCCGCTGACCGTCTCCTGCCTGCCGTCCTCGGTCGTCTCGCCGCCTCCGGGGTCACCATCCACGGCGACGCCCGCGTCCAGGCGCTCTTCCCGGACGCCGTCCCCGCGACCGAATTCGACTGGGAGACGGAATACATGAGCCTCGACCTCGCGGTCGCGGTCGTTCCCGGCCTCGATGGGGCGCTCGCGCACATCCGCCGGTATTCGACGGGCCACACCGAGTCGATCATCACGAACGACATCGTCAACTCCGAACGGTTCCTGAACGAAGTGGATTCCGCGGCCGTCATGGTCAACGCATCGACCCGGTTCACCGACGGCGGCGAATTCGGCTTCGGTGCCGAGGTGGGCATCTCCACCCAGAAACTGCACGCCCGAGGCCCGATGGGACTCCAGGAACTCACGAGCACGAAGTGGATCGTGCGCGGCAGCGGACAGGTGCGGGCCTAGTCCGAACGGCCCCACTAGAATGGTGCGGTACTGCACGTCACGCGTGCCGTCCCGCAGAAAAGGAGTGTATATGCCGACGTTCGTCTACGGCCTGATTGCCCTGGTCACCTTCGGCGCCCTCGGCGGGGTCGTCTGGTCCTACCGCGATGTCGCCAACCGCCACGCCGAAAAGGCGCGCGCATACGCCGCAGCGCACGGCCGCGTCGACGAGCACTAGGGACACCGTCTCCGTGACTGAGCGCCGCCCCCGCATCGGCGTCATGGGCGGCACCTTCGATCCCATCCACCACGGCCACCTCGTCGCCGCGAGTGAGGTGGCGCAGAGCTTCCACCTCGACGAGGTCGTCTTCGTGCCGACCGGGCAGCCGTGGCAGAAGAGCGACGTGACCGAAACCGAACACCGCTACCTGATGACCGTGATCGCGACGGCGTCGAACCCCCGTTTCACCGTGAGCCGCGTCGACATCGACAGGGTCGGCCCGACGTACACGATCGACACCCTGCGCGACCTGCACGCCCAGCGCCCTGATGCCGAACTGTTCTTCATCACCGGTGCCGACGCCATCCGCCAGATCCTGAGCTGGAAAGACGTGCAGGAACTCTGGGACCTCGCCCATTTCGTCGCTGTGAGTCGACCGGGACATGAGCTCACCATTTCGGGATTGCCGAACCAGGACGTAAGCTTGCTGGAAGTTCCGGCATTGTCGATATCGTCCACCGACTGCCGTGCACGCGTGAACCGGGGTTTCCCGGTCTGGTATCTGGTTCCCGACGGGGTCGTCCAGTACATCTCAAAGCATCATCTGTATCGGAGTGTGGCATGACGTTGGGTATCAACCCACCGCCACTGACGCGTCGTCAAGCGCGCGAGTTGGCAAACGGGCACCAGCCCGACGCGCCCTCCGCTGCGCAGAAACACTCCCCGCACCACACGCAGCCCGCGCAACCGGTCACCCCGGCGGCCCCGTCAGCGGATGCCCCCACTGTCGAGCCCGAGTCTCTTCTGGTCCTGCCGTCGACCGGTGGACCCGCGGCCGAATCCGGACCCGTCATCCTCGCTGAGCTCGTTCCCGAAGCCGAAGCTGAAGCCGAAGCTGAAACCCCGGCGGCGCCGGAATCCGGCGCAACGACCGACGCCGTCGAGACTCCCGGTGAAACCAGCGCCGGGACTGCCGCGGACGTTCCGGTCCGCGAGCACACCCTGACCCGGCGCGAACTCCGCGCCTTGCAAGCCGCCGAAGCGCCTCCGGCCGAGGATTCCCTGCTCGCGGCCGTCGCGACGCTCACCGCATCCCGACCCCTCACTACGCCAGCTTCCCCCGCCGAGGAGCAGGACAATGTCCGCCCGCAGGGTCGCCCGGTCGAGCCGGAACCCATCGCCTTCATGGTCGACGTCGCGCCGAGCCCCCTCGGCGAGACCCGTCCCGGCTCCCTGCACCCTCCTGTCGGGCACTGGTCGCTCGACCGCGGCGAAGAGAACGACCTGCTGCCCGGGTTCGAGACGCTCGCCCCGTTCGACCAGCTGGTGAACCAGGGCGTGAGCGCCGGCGGCATCCCGACCACGACGAACGCGCTGATCCTTCCCTCGATCCCGCACCAGGGCAACTCCTCTGGTCCGCTGACGAGTACCGGTGAAATCATGATCACGGGCTCGATCGACCTGCCACGCAGCCTCGGCGAAACCGGGGTGCACCCCAACGTCTACGACTCCTCCGAGATGGACCGCATGCTCGACCAGCTCGACGAGGGCGGCCACCGCAACGGGATCGTCCCGGTGAGCGCCAGTCGCGCCGTCAGCACCCACGCGTCGACCCGAGGCGTCATGGCCCCGCCGAAACAGCGCGGACTCACGCTTCCCACCGTTCTCACCGTCACCGTCGGCGTGCTCGCCGTCGGCGTGCTGGCCCTGTTCGCGGTCGGCTACTTCCTCCACATCTTCTAATGCCATTTCACTCGCTTTCACTAACACAGGGATTCATTCGATGACCGCTTCTGCCCACGCTCTCGAGCTCCTCAAGCTGGCCGCCGCCGCCGCAGACTCGAAAGCGGGGGAGGACCTCGTCGCGATCGACGTTTCCAGCCCTCTCCCACTGACCGACATCTTCCTCATCGTCACCGGCCGCTCCGAGCGCAACGTCGTCGCCATCGCCGGCGAGATCGAAGACCAGCTCACCGCAGCCGGTCACAAGCCGCTGCGCCGCGAAGGCCGCGCTGAGGGTCGCTGGGTTCTCGTCGACTTCGGCGACCTCGTCGTGCACGTCTTCCACGAGGAGGAGCGCGTGTACTATTCCCTCGAGCGACTCTGGAAGGACTGCCCCGTCATCCCGATCGAACTGCCCGTCCACAAGGTCCAGGACTGACAGTGGTCACAACAGGCTTCCGCATGTAGTAGCCTAGAGAAGTTGTTTCGGGGGAAAACCTGAAACACAATCTGGGTCCGTGGCGCAGCTGGTAGCGCACCTGCATGGCATGCAGGGGGTCAGGGGTTCGAATCCCCTCGGATCCACCAAGACAGGAAAAGCCCCGACTTCGGTCGGGGCTTTTCCTGTATCAGAGCTGCTTCCAGCACGATGTCAGCTCGGAATATTCAGTCCCGGATATCCAGCACGGAGTGCGCTGCGGCGTCGGTGTCGATCGGGGCGAACCGGGGAACCGCCTGTCCGTCGATGTTGACGGACTCCAGGAACATCACCAGGGGACGCACCCACAGGCCACGATCGCCGTAAAGCGCCGTGTAGACGACGAGCTCCTCCTCGGTCTCCGAGTGCCGGGCGACGCCGATCACGTCGTACAGATTGCCCTTGTAGTGCCGGTACCGCCCTGGCGTTATTCCTGTCATTTTCGCTCCCGCTTTCCGAACCCAGTATCCGGCATAGGCGCAGCGAGCGAGCGGGCGAACCCACCCGGCCGGGAGCGGGAGTAGGTAAGCCTGCCCTAACTTCAGCTAGGCTGAGGGTGAGCGCTCCGCAGTCGGCGGGGAGACCCGACGACGCCGAGGAGAACGTGAAGTGAGAGTGTCCAGCCGGGTAGACGGATCGCCTGCGGCCACCACACCTCCGCTGTCGAACCCCTGCGGCCTGGAGGCGCTGCCGATCGGAGTGCCTGCCCGCATCATCGATGTGGGAGACCACGGTACGGCCCCGTACGCCGGTCGCCTCGGTGACCTCGGCTTCGTCGCCGGCGCCAGGATCGAGCTCCTCCGCCGGGCGCCGCTCGGAGACCCTGCCGTGTACCGGGTCCGCGGCTACGACATCTGCCTCCGACTCGCGCAGGCCCGCGGCATCCGCGTGACAACGACTCTGTGACGGACGCATCGAGCGGGCCGGACTGCCACGGCGGACCGACCGGCGGCACCGTCGTCACCGGCGCCCCGCGCACGGCGCTCGTCGGCAGCCCGAACGCCGGCAAGACGAGCATCTTCAACGCCCTCACAGGACTCCGGGCGAAGACCGGCAACTATCCCGGCGTCACCGTCGGCCGGTCCGTCGGCGTCTTCCGCTCGGGCGGCCAGGATTTCGTCGTCGAGGACCTGCCAGGCACCTATGGCCTCGAGCCGGTGAGTCCGGACGAGCAGATCGTCACCGACCTGCTCCAGGGCCGGCTCACCGGGGTCGAATCGCCCGACGCCCTGGTCGTCGTGATCGACGCGACGACGCTCTGGCGGTCACTGCGGCTCGTGTCGCAGGTCCTGCGCCTGCACCGGCCGGTGTGCATCGCCGTGACCCTCACCGACGAACTCATCACCCGCGGCGGGCGCCTCGACATCGCCGGGCTCGAACGGGCCCTCGGCGTGCCGGTGGTCCGGGTGATCGGCAACCGGCGCATCGGCATCCCCGAACTCCGCACGAAGATCGCCGGCTGGCGGAACTGGTCGGTGCCCGTGCTCGATCCACCGACAGACCCGGCCGAGCTCGAGGCCTGGACCGAATCCATCCTTTTGGCGAGCGAGTACCGCCCGGCGCAGCCCGACAAGACCACCCAGCGGATCGACGCGGTGCTGCTGCACCCGGTGTGGGGCACCGCGATCTTCATCGCGGTCATGGTCACCTTCTTCCAGATCATCTTCTCCTTCGCAGCACCCCTGCAGGGACTCGTGGAGACGTTCTTCGGCTGGCTCGCCGGACTGGTCGACGTCTTCGTGCCGGTGCCCTGGCTCGCGGGCCTGCTCGGTGACGCGATCATCGGAGGGGTGGGCGCCGTCGTCGTCTTCATCCCGCAGATCATGCTGATGTTCCTGCTGATCTCCCTGCTCGAGGGCGTCGGCTACATGTGCCGGGCCGCGTTCCTGATGGACCGCATCATGTCGCGGGCGGGGCTCGAGGGCCGGGCGTTCGTCGCGCTGATGAGTTCCTTCGCGTGCGCGGTCCCCGGGATCATGGCGACCCGCACGCTGCCGTCGGCCAAGGACCGCATCGCGACGATGATGGGCGCGCCCCTGATGACCTGCTCGGCACGGCTGCCGGTCTACATCCTCCTGATCGGGATGCTCGTCAGCCCGGAGTCCCGCATCGGCCCGCTGCAGACCCAGGGCGTCATCATGTTCTGCCTCTACTTTCTCGGGGCGGTGTCTGCCATGCTCGCGGCCTGGATCGTGAAGACCGTGCAGGACCGGAACGGCCTCCTGATGCCGTTCTACATGGAGATGCCGCCGTATCGCGTCCCGACGCTGCGGTCCATCTGCCTCACGATGTGGGATTCGTCCCGGGCCTTCCTGCGCAAGTGCGGAACGATCGTCATGCTCACGACGATCGTGCTGTGGCTCCTCCTGAACTTCCCGTTGCACTCGACCGCAGAACTGACGGCATCCGGTGTCGACGTCACGGATGAGGGCGCGGTGACGTCCTTCGTGATGGACCACAGTGCGGCGGCCTCGATCGGCCGTGCCGTCGAACCGGTCTTCGCGCCGCTCGGCTTCGACTGGCGCGTCAACATCGGCGTCGTCGCCTCCCTCTCCGCGCGGGAGACCTTCGTGGCAACGCTCGGCCAGATCGCCGCAGCCGACGACCCGGACAACCCGTCCGCTGCCCTCTCCGCCATGACGTACACCGACGGCGCCCATGCCGGCGACCGGGTCTTCACGGCCCCGACGATCGCCGCGCTTCTGGTCTTCTTCGTGTATGCGCTGCAGTGCATGTCCACGGTGAGCGTGATGAAGCGGGAAACCGGCACCTGGAAGTGGCCGGCCATCGCGTTCGGGTACATGTTCGTGCTGGCCTGGAGCTCGGCGTGGATCGTCCACGGCATCGTCGCACTCGCGACCGGGACGGCCTGAGATGATCCCGCTGCACCCGGAAGCCGTGCACGACCGCCCAGAGGCGCTCCGCTGGGTGATGCCGCCCGGTTCGCTCGGATTCACCGGTGCCGTCCGATCGGCACCGGGCGACCTCGGTCGCCTGCTCGACACCGGCGTGCTCACCGGGCTCACGGTCGGTGCCGGCTCCGTCACGACGTGCCTTTCCGCGACCTGCAGCTGGTCCTCGGAGGGCGCGGCGGTGCGGAGCGCGCTGCACGCCGCCCTCGAGAATCCCGCGGAGTGGGTTCCTGCCGTTGCGGGGACTCCCGGCACGCGCGACGCCGACCTCGCCGTGGCGGCCCGCACCGTGCTGTCCGGGCGCGTCGGCGACTTCATCCGCTCCCACGGCGGCGTCGTCGAGCTCGTCTCTGCACACGACGAGGTCGTCACGGTGCGCCTGACCGGCTCCTGCAGCGGATGTCCCGCCGTCGGGTTCACCCTGCACGCCCGCGTCGAGCGCGCCCTGCGCGACCTCCACCCCGGACTTCGCTCGCTCGTGGCGGTCTGAATCGCTCGTCCACCCGGTCGCCGGTGAGACTTTCGGCGATCCGCCACCCCTCCGGGATTCATTCCGACCGCGGAATGAATCGGCTTTCGGCCGTGCCCGTCTCGAACACGCCCTATTGCGATTCGCCGCACCGGACCATGATGGTGAACGATTCTGCAGTCCAGAGGAGGTGGGGGCGATGGTCCTGTTCAGTGACCGGGTGGATGCCGGCCGGCAGCTTGCCGAGCGGCTCGAGTACCTGCGGGGTACCGACACGATCGTGCTCGGCCTGCCCAGGGGAGGGGTGCCCGTCGCTGCGGAGGTCGCGAGGGTTCTCGCCGCGCCGCTCGACGTGATCGTGGTCCGAAAACTCGGCGTTCCCTTCCAGCCGGAACTCGCGATGGGAGCGATCGGCGAGGACGGCGTCAGGGAACTCAACCCGGACATCCTCTCGATGGCCAGCATCAGCGCGGACGAGCTCGCGACGGTCGAACGCCACGAACGGGCCATTCTCGACGCCCGCGTCGCGGAGCTGCGCAAGGGCAGGGAACGGGTCGACGTGCGCGGTCACACCGTCGTCATCGTCGACGACGGGATCGCGACGGGTGCGACGGCGCGCGCCGCCGGGGACGTCGCCCGGCTGCACGGCGCAACGCGGGTGATCCTGGCCGTCCCGGTGGCTTCGGCGGAAGCGCTGCTCGACCTCACGAGCTTCGACGAACTGGTCTGCGTGAACGTGCCGCGCCGCCTGGTGGCCGTCGGCAACCATTACATCGACTTCGCGGCCACAACCGACGACGAAGTGACCGCGCTGCTGGACGCCGCCGCCAGGCGGATCCGTTCCGGACGCCATGCCGGCGGATCCGGGCTCGACCGTGACGTGGAGATCCCGGTCGGCACGGTCGTCCTCGAGGGGCACCTGTACCTTCCCGAGAACGCCCCCGCGGTCGTCGTGTTCGCCCATGGCAGCGGGAGCAGCCGCCACAGCCCGCGCAACCAGTTCGTCGCCGACGTCCTGCACCGCGCCGGCCTCGGCACCCTGCTCCTCGACCTGCTCACGCCGGGGGAAGAATCAGACCGGGCCAACGTCTTCGACGTCGGGCTCCTCGCCGGGCGCCTGGCCGCGGCGACCGAGTGGCTCCTCGGCCGGCCGGACACCCGGTCCTGCCGGATCGGCTACTTCGGTGCGAGCACAGGTGCCGGCGCCGCGCTCTGGGCCGCTGCCGACGCCGACGAACGGCTCGCGGCCATCGTCAGCCGCGGCGGCCGTCCCGACCTCGCGGGGGACCAGCTCCCCGAGGTCACGGCCCCGACGCTCCTGATCGTCGGCGGCGCAGACCCGGGCGTGCTCGACCTCAATCGCCGGGCCAGGACCCGGATGCGCTGTCGCAACCGGCTCGCGGTCGTCGAGGGTGCGACCCACCTCTTCGAGGAACCCGGAGCCCTCGCCACCGCGGCGAACCTCGCGTGCGACTGGTTCGTGTCCTACCTGTTGGCCGGGGCCGAGACCGGAGAATCCGGCGAGGCTGCCGGGCTGGTCGGCGTTGCGGAGGGTGACGACGCCACCGAGGTGCGCGCCCAACCGGAGTCGGACGTCCAGTACTGATCTCCTCGCCCCTGATCCCGTTGCCCGGAATTCGCCCCGGTCTTCCGGCGGCGGCGATAATGGTGCTGTGCCGAACCCCCGTGACCCCCGCGCCGATCCGCACGCGCAACGCCCGGAACACTGCCCGTGCCTGAGCGGCGAGCGCTATTCGGCGTGCTGCGGCCCGCTGCACGCCGGGGTCAGTTCCGCACCGACGGCTGAGCGCCTGATGCGATCGCGCTACTCCGCCTTCGCCGTCGGCGACGTGGACTACCTGCTCGACTCGTGGCATCCGAGCACCCGACCCGCGCACTTCGAACTCGACGACACCCTCCACTGGACACGTCTCGATATCGAACGCACCGAAAAGGGCGGACCATTCGACTCGACCGGTGTGGTCGAATTCACCGCATACTGCCGCCAGGGTGGTGTGCGGAGCGCCCAACACGAGGTGAGCCGCTTCACCCGCGTCGCCCAGCGCTGGTACTACGTCGACGCCGAGGTCTGACCCGACCCGTGCCCCGACCGGGCGCGGGAGGGCCCGGTCACGAGTCGCGCGGAGGGAGCTCCTGGAGCGTCCAGGCGTTTCCGTCCGGATCGGCGAAGGTCACGAAGCGACCCCAGGGCTGCTCATCGACGGGCGTGGCTTCGACACCGTGGTCTCGCAAATGCCGCCAGGCCTCGTCCGCGTCCGGCACGACGACCTGCACCCCACGCTGGGAGCCCGGTGCCATATCGGTGATCCCGGTGCCGAATGCGATCGAGCACGCGGAACCGGGCGGGGTCAGCTGCACGAAACGAAGCGTGTCGCTGACCTGGGAATCGAAGTCGGCATGGAAGCCGACCTGATCGACGTAGAAGGATTTCGCCCGGTCGACGTCGGTCACGGGAACGAAGATGAGCTCGATCTTCCAGTCCATGCTTTCTCCATTCGTGGGGGGCGTGCGACGCGACGTGGCGATGAAAGACGGATGCTGACACGATAATGCGATCCGGGCGGAATACCAGCGTGGTGCCGGAGGTTCGGGTAGTGGATGCATTTGCATAGACATGTGCAGGGATGCGCGGCAGGACCAGACCCGGCAACACCACGACCGGCAACAGAGGAGCATGGCATGGCACAGGAGCTTGAACTCGGACTCGACACCTTCGGAGACGTGACCTGGGATGCCGACGGCGCGCCCCTGCACCAGGCGCAGGTGCTCCGCAACGTCGTGGCTGAAGGGGTCCTCGCCGAGCAGGTCGGCCTCGACTTCTTCGGCATCGGGGAGCACCACCGCACGGACTTCGCGGTCTCGGCGCCCGAGGTCGTGCTCGCGGCGATCGCAGGGCGGACCGAACGCATCCGGCTCGGATCTGCCGTGACGGTGCTGAGTTCCGACGACCCGGTCCGGGTGTTCGAGCGCTTCGCGACCCTGGACGGCGTATCGAACGGCCGCGCGGAGGTCATCCTCGGCCGCGGCTCCTTCACCGAATCCTTCCCGCTCTTCGGTCTCGACCTCGGTGACTACGAACGGCTCTTCGAAGAGAAACTCAACCTCTTCGCCGAACTCCTCAAGGAAGAACCGGTGACCTGGACGGGAACGACCCGCGCGGGGCTCACCGACCAGAGCGTGTACCCGCCGACGGAGTCCGGGTCCATGCGCACCTGGGTCGGCGTCGGCGGCAGCCCGCAGTCCGTTGTCCGCGCCGCCCACTACGGGCTCCCGCTCATGCTCGCGATCATCGGCGGCTCACCCCTCGCCTTCGCACCCCTCGTCGAGCTCTACCACCGCGCCCTCGGCGAATTCAAGCGTCCGACCCAGCCGATCGGTGAACACTCCCCGGGGTACGTCGCCGAAACGGATGCGCAGGCGCGCGAGGAGATGTGGCCGCACTATGCCGCGATGCAGGAGCGCATCGGGCGGGAGCGGGGTTGGGGTCCCGTGAGCCGCGCCCAGTTCGAACACGATGCCGGACCGGAGGGCGCCCTGTTCGTGGGCTCGCCGGAGACCGTGGCGGCCAAGATCGTCACGACGGCGCAGGGCCTCGGCCTGTCGCGTTTCGACCTGAAGTACAGCCTCGGCACCCTCAGCCACGAGAAACTCATGTCGAGCATCGAGCTGTACGGCACCCGGGTGGCTCCGCTGGTGCGGGACGCGCTGGGTTGATCTTCCAGCTGGGGAGGTTCGTGACGCGGTAGCGTACAAGGGGTGCCGCCTGCCCGCTCGGGTGAGCGCATCCACCGGAAATCAGCATAAGGAGTCCCTTGGAAACCTGGCCAGGCACCGCGTACCCCCTCGGAGCGACGTTCGACGGAACCGGAACGAACTTCGCCATCTTCAGCGAGGCGGCGGAACGCGTCGAACTGTGTCTCTTCGACGATGACGGCACCGAGACCCGGGTGGAGGTCATCGAGTCGAGTGCGTTCATCTGGCACTGTTACCTGCCGCTCGTGCAGCCGGGGCAGCGGTACGGCTACCGGGTGCACGGCGACTACAACCCAGCAACGGGACACCGCCTGAACGAGAACAAGCTCCTGCTCGACCCGTACGCCAAGGCCACCTCCGGGACGATCGACTGGGATCCGTCGCTCTTCTCCTACAACTTCGGCGACCCGGATTCCCGGAACGACGACGACTCTGCGTCGCACATGATGCTCGGTGTCGTGGTGAACCCGTTCTTCGACTGGCTCGGCGACCGCCCGCCGCGCACGCCGTACAGCGAATCGTTCATCTACGAGGCCCACGTGAAGGGCCTGACCGAGCTCATGGAGCTCGTCCCTGAGTCGCAGCGCGGCACATACGCGGGGGTCGCGCATCCCGCGGTCATCGACCACCTGCAGAAACTCGGAGTCACGGCCATCGAACTGATGCCGGTGCATCAGTTCGTCAACGACGGGACGCTCGAGGAGAAGGGGCTCCGCAACTACTGGGGCTACAACACGATCGGCTTCTTCGCCCCGCACAACGCGTACTCCTCAACGGGGGATCGCGGCCAGCAGGTGCAGGAGTTCAAAGGAATGGTGCGCAGCCTGCACGATGCCGGCATCGAGGTCATCCTCGACGTCGTGTACAACCACACCGCAGAGGGCAACCACCTCGGCCCGACCATCTCGTTCAAGGGCATCGACAACGAGGCGTACTACCGTCTGATGGACGACGACAAGCGGTACTACATGGACTACACGGGCACGGGAAACACGCTCAACGTGCGCCACCCCCATGTCCTCCAGCTCATCATGGATTCCCTGCGGTACTGGGCGATCGAGATGCACGTCGACGGCTTCCGGTTCGACCTGGCCTCCGCCCTGGCCAGGGACCTCTACGACGTCGACAAGCTCTCCACCTTCTTCGAACTCGTCCAGCAGGATCCGATCGTTTCCCAGGTGAAGCTCATCGCCGAGCCGTGGGACGTCGGCCCCGGCGGTTACCAGGTCGGCAACTTCCCGGCCCAGTGGACGGAATGGAACGGGAAGTACCGGGACACCGTCCGCGACTTCTGGCGGGGTGAGCCGTCGACCCTCGGAGAGTTCGCCTCGCGGATCACGGGCTCCGCGGATCTCTACGAGCACTCCGGGCGGCGTCCGGTGGCCTCGATCAACTTCGTCACGGCGCACGACGGCTTCACCCTCTCCGACCTCGTCTCCTACAACGAGAAGCACAACGACGCCAACGGCGAGGGCAACAACGACGGTGAGTCGCACAACCGGTCCTGGAATTCCGGTGCGGAGGGCCCGACGGACGACGCGGAAGTCCTCGCCCTGCGCGCCAGGCAGCACCGCAACTTCCTGACCACCCTCCTTCTGTCCCAGGGCGTGCCGATGCTCCTGCACGGCGACGAGCTCGGCCGCACCCAGCAGGGCAACAACAACACCTACGCTCAGGACTCCGAGCTCAGCTGGATCCACTGGGACACGGCAGACCAGCCGCTCATCGAATTCACCGCCGCGATCTCCCGGCTGCGCAAGGACCACCCCACCTTCCGCCGCAGCCGCTTCTTCGACGGACATCCCAACGTCCGCGCCGCCGACGGCGACACCCTGAGCGACATCGTCTGGCTGAACAGCGACGGCGAGGAGATGCGCACGGAGGACTGGGACGAGGGCAGGGCAGGCACGGTCGCCATGTACCTCAACGGCGACGGCATCCGGGAACGTGACTATCGCGGCCAGCCCGTCGTCGACGTCAACTTCCTCGTGTGCTTCAACACGGACGCCGAGGACGTCGAATTCCGGCTGCCCCCTGCGATCTACGCCCCGCAGTGGGAGATCGTGGTCGACACGGCCGGCGAAGGCGCCGACGCGATCCCGCGCCCGGCCGGCGCGATCCAGACCGTCAAGTCCCGGTCCGTCGTCGTGCTGCGTGCCTACCAGGCGCCCGAGGTCGCGCCTGACCATTCCGTGGCAGCCTCCCTCGCCGGCCTCGCCGGAACGCCGACGGCGCTCGCGCTCAACCCGGACCACCCGGTCGAACCATGAGGATCCCGCACTCGACCTACCGGTTGCAGATCACCGCGGCCTTCGACCTCGCCGCCGCTGAGAGGGTCCTCGACTACATCGTCGGCCTCGGCGCGGACTGGATCTACCTCTCGCCGCTCCTCACCTCCGCCGACGGCTCCGACCACGGTTACGACGTCGTCGACCACGCGGCCATCGACCCCGCCAGGGGCGGGCCTGAGGGGCTCCGCCTGCTCGCTGCAGCGGTGGCGGATGCCGGGCGCGGCATCCTCGTGGACATCGTGCCCAATCACATGGGCGTCGACGACCCGCACCGCAACGCCTGGTGGTGGGACCTGCTCCGATTCGGGCAGGACTCCCGTTATTCGGAGGCGTTCGACGTCGACTGGGCGGCGGGCGATGGAAAGATCCTGCTTCCGGCCCTCGGCGACGCGGGAGAGGGCAGCGAACTCGACCGGCTCGAGATCGTCGGCGACGAGCTGCACTACTACGACCACCGGTTCCCGATCCTCCCGGGCACGGCCGACGACGGCGCCGATCCCCGGACCGTGCACTCGAGGCAGCACTACACGCTGGTCAACTGGCGCCGTGCCGACCGGGACCTCAACTACCGGCGCTTCTTCGCCGTGAACAGCCTTGCGGGCATCCGCGTCGAGGTTCCCTGGGTCTTCGACGAGTCGCATCGCGAGATCGTTCGCTGGGTGCGGGACGGCCTCGTTCAGGGCATCAGGGTCGACCACCCCGACGGCCTCGCCGACCCGGGCGGTTACCTCGACCGGCTGCGCCTGGCGACCGACGGAACGTACGTGCTCGTCGAGAAGATCCTCGAGGGCGACGAGACCCTGCCGACGAGCTGGTCCACCAGAGGCACGACGGGCTACGACGCCCTCGCCGACGTCGACCGGATCCTCGTCGACCCGGCGGGACGGCCGGCCCTCGACGCGCTCGAGAAACGCCTGCAGGACGATTCCCCGGAACCGGGGGAGAACGGCCGCCCGCAGACCTGGGCCGAGCTCGTCTCCGAGCGGAAACGAGGCATCGCCGACGGCATCCTGGGCTCAGAGGTGCGCAGGATCGCACGCCTCATCCCCGGGATCCCCGGGCCGGAGGCGGTCGACGCCCTCGCAGAGCTGCTCACCGCCATGCCGGTGTACCGCTCCTACCTCCCGCTCGGCTTCGAGCTGCTCGACGAGGCCGCACGGCGCGCGTCCGACCGCAGGCCGGACCTCGCCGGAACGATCGGCCGGCTCCTGGCCGTGCTGGCCGACCCGCGGACCCCCGCTGCCGTCCGGTTCCAGCAGACCTCCGGCATGGTGATGGCCAAAGGCGTCGAGGACACCGCGTACTACCGCTACAGCCGGCTCACCTCGCTCAACGAGGTCGGAGCAGACCCCTCGGAATTCTCCATCGATGCGGATACCTTCCACGCGCGCCAGCAGGCCAGGGCGGCGACCTTCCCTGACTCGATGACGACGCTCTCCACCCACGACACGAAACGGGGAGAGGACGTCCGCGCCCGCATCACCGTCATCGCCGAGATCCCCGCGGAGTGGGAGGCGACCCTGGACACGCTTCGCACGAATGTGCCGCTCGGCGACGGCCCGCTCGAGAACCTGCTCTGGCAGGCGGTCGTCGGGTCCTGGCCGGCCAGCCGCGAACGCCTGGGCGCATACGCGCTCAAGGCCGCCCGCGAATCCGGAACGTCGACGACCTGGAACGCCCCGGACGCCGCCTTCGAGGAGAAGCTCGAGACCCTGGTAGCCGCGGCCTTCGACGACCCCGCCGTCACGGCCGCCCTCACGGACTTCGTGGAACGGGTGCGGCAGGCGGGCTGGAGCAACTCCCTCTCGGCCAAGCTCGTGCAGCTCACCATGCCGGGAGCACCGGACGTCTACCAGGGCAGCGAACTCTGGGAGACCTCCCTCGTCGACCCGGACAACCGGCGCCCCGTCGACTACACCGTCCGCCGCGGCATCCTCGCCCGTATCGACGACGGATGGCTGCCGCCCATCGACGAGACCGGCGCCGCGAAGCTGCTCGTCACGAGCCGCGCGCTGCGCCAGCGCCGCGACGCCCCCGAACGGTTCTTCCGCCACGCGGCCGTTCCGGCATACGGCGCCGCCGTGGCACACCTGCTCGCCTTCGACCGCGGCGACGCCGTCACGGTCGCCACCCGGCTTCCGCTCGGCCTCGCAGCACAGGGAGGCTGGCGGGACACCACGATCGTGCTCGCCGGCATCCCGGTGACCGACGTCCTCACCGGCGAACGGTTCGCCGGCGGCACCCTCCTCGTGCGCGACCTGCTGCGCCGCTACCCGGTCGCCCTCCTCGTGCCGGATCAGGGCACGGGCCAGGGGATCGAATCACCGATCGTCACGGGGGAGGCCGGCAGATGAGCAGAGCAGAGCCCACCAACGAGGCCTGGGATGTCGAGGTCTGGGCGCCGCACGCCCAGGCGGTCGACCTGTTCCTGCGCGACACCGCCCCCGGCTCTGCCGGGGAACCGGTCACCCGGTCCCTGGCCAGGGCGGAGGGCGGCTGGTGGCGCCTGCGGATGTCCGACGGCCGGGCAGAGCCTCGTGACTACGGATTCGTGATCGACGGCGCAGGGCCGTTCCCCGACCCGCGTTCCCGCCGCCAGCCCGACGGCGTGCATGCCCTGTCCCGCACCTTCGACCCCGGCGCGCACGCCTGGCAGGACTCGCGGTGGACCGGCCGCCAGCTCGCGGGCGCCACGATCTATGAGCTGCATCTCGGTACCTTCACCCCGGAGGGCACCCTCGACGCCGCGGCAGCACGCCTCGGCCACCTGGTCTCACTCGGGATCGACTTCGTCGAGCTCCTGCCGGTCAACGCCTTCAACGGAACCCACAACTGGGGCTACGACGGCGTGCTCTGGTACGCCGTCCACGAGGGCTACGGGGGACCCGCCGCCTACCAGCGCTTCGTCGACGCCTGCCACCAGGCCGGCATCGGAGTGATCCAGGACGTCGTCTACAACCATCTCGGGCCGAGTGGGAACTACCTGCCGGAATTCGGGCCGTACCTCAGCGAGGCGGCCGGGAACACCTGGGGTTCCTCGCTGAACCTCGACGGACCGGACTCCGATCCGGTCAGGCGGCACATCATCGACAACGCCCTGATGTGGCTCGACGAATATCACGTCGACGGGCTGCGCCTCGACGCCGTGCACGCCCTCCGCGACGATCGGGCAACCCACCTGCTCGAGGAAATGGCCGGGGAGGTCGCCGCGCTCAGTGCCTTCGCCGGTCGCCCGCTGACCCTGATCGCCGAGTCCGACCTCAACGATCCACGCCTGATCACCCCGGCGGAGGCCGGAGGCTACGGCCTCGACGCACAGTGGAGCGACGACTTCCACCATGCCGTGCACGTCGCACTGACCGGGGAGACCACCGGCTACTACGCCGACTTCGCCCCGCTCAGTGCCCTCGCCAAGGTCCTCACCGACGGCTACTTCCACGACGGAACGTTCTCGAGCTTCCGCGGCCGCAGGCACGGCCGTCCGATCGACAGGCAACGGATGCCGGCCTGGCGTCTCGTCGTCGGCAGCCAGAACCATGACCAGATCGGAAACCGTGCCACCGGCGATCGCCTGACCGGCACGCTCGACGCAGGCCAGCTCGCCATCGCCGCGACCCTGACCCTTCTCGGCCCCTTCACCCCGATGCTCTTCATGGGGGAGGAATGGGGTGCGACCACGCCGTGGCAGTTCTTCACCTCGCACCCGGAGCCGGAACTCGGCGCGGCGACCGCGACCGGGCGGATCAGCGAATTCGCGCGGATGGGCTGGGATCCCGCACTCGTGCCCGACCCGCAGGATCCGGCGACGTTCACGAGGTCCCGGCTCGACTGGGACGAATCCGAGCGTCCAGGACCCGCACGGCTGCTCGGCCTCTACCGACGGCTCGCAGAACTGCGCCGCGAGGTGCCGTCCTTCACGGAACCGCGCCTTGACCGGGTCGGTGTCGAGTACGACGCCGAGGGGTCCTGGCTGCGCCTGGTCCGTGGTTCCGCGGAGATCCTGGTGAACCTCGCAGCGGATGCCCGGCGCATGCCTGCCGGGTCCGGCGCCGTGCTGCTCGACTTCGGGACGGACGGGCCCGCGCTGCTCTCCCGCGCGGACGACGGGTCCGTCGTGCTGGCACCGCACTCCGTGCTCGTCCTCGCCCAGGCGGCCTCGTGAGCGGTCAGCGCGGCTTCCTGTCCGCGGAGACCGGAACGGCCCTTGCCGCACTCGCGGCCCTCGATTCCGCAGCGGACCCGCTCGACCGCGTACGCGGCATCCGCCGGCTGCTGCTCGCCCTCGACGCCGACCCGGCGACCCTCACCGCGGTGCGGGACGCCCTCGCCGCCGGTACCGGCTGGGAGGCCATCGCGGCGGCGGCCGGGCTGAAACCACCGGCGGCCAGGTGGCGGTGGAGCGGTTCGGATTCCGAGATCGCCGCCCGTCTCGAGGCAGGCCGGAAGCGATCGGCCCGTCCGAGTTCCGTGCCGACCGAACTGCCCGGATACTCGGTCGCGGAGGCGGCGACGAGGCTCGGTATCACCGTCCAGGCGGTCTATCTCCGGGTGAGCCGGGGTAAACTGGCCAGCCAGACCATCGAGCTGCCGGACGGCCGCTCGTATAAACGGGTCTTCCTCGACGCAGCGGACGACGTGCCGAGCCCGCCGGACGCGTCCGGCCGGGCCGGCCGGACCACGTGAACCGGATCGGGCGGATGCCCGCAGCTTCAGACCCACACACACGTGCCGAAACCACATACGTGCCGAAACCACAGGGATGACGGAGTACCACCATGACTGATTTTCCGACAGAGAACTTCAACCGCACCACCCCGTACAACACGGGTGACAACACGGCCGTGACCCCGGTCGTTGGAACGGAGACCGGGTCCCGGGCGATCTCGGCCCCGCCGGAGAAGCAGCCTCGGCCGGCATCCGCCGTTTCGGCCAGCGGGAGCGGCGCGTCGCGCACTGCGCTCGTCGTGCTCGCCGCCATCGGGATGCTCGGACTGGCGTTCGTCGTGATGATCCTCGTCGGCGTCTCGAGCGAGAGCATCAACGCCCTCGCCGTCTTCGCGACTCCGATCGCGTCGATGGTCGCGGCGTACTACGGAATCACCCTGAGCATCCAGCAGGTCAAGAACGAGCGCGCCGAGAAGGAGATCGCGATCAAGCGGGCCGACGTCGCGGACGCGTCGAGCCGGGAGACCGAGGTCTGGGCTGCCCAGATGGAATCGGGACTCCGCGTGGCGATGGCCAAGCTCACCGCAGCCCACATCGGCACCGATGAGGTCACCAAGGCGGCGGGCACGCCGGACGGTTTCTTCTAGGCGACGGTTTCCACTAAGCGCTGACGAGGCGCCCTGACCTGGTCGCGGCGACGAAACCGGCGTAGTCCGCCGTGGCCTGCTCCGCGTATGCGACCGCGAAGTCGGCGAACGCCCTGTCGGCCTTGCCGCTCAGGCCCAGGTAGGCGGCGATCGGCACCGGGTCTCCGGAGCGGGCGTGGGCGCGCGCGAGTGTCGTGCCGGTCAGCCGGGCATAGGCGAGCAGCCCTGCCGCGGTGAACGTCGCAGGATCGGGCGACCACTTCATGTCGCGCAGCTGACGCCCGTAGTACTGCCCGCCGAGCGGGGTCGTCGCCCAACCGAGGAACACGTCTCCCGAGGCCTGCATCAGGCGCTGGCCCTCGACGACGCGCTGGCCGGCATGGGCGGGCCCCGCGTGCGACCCCGTCGCCGTGTCACTCCGGTCGATCACCGATCGCTGTGCCTCCTTGAGCTGGAGCACGAGCACGTCTTCCGGTCCGATCCCTTCGAGCAGGACGACCCAGGAGTACAGGCCAACGCTGCCGACCCCGACGACCTTGTGGGCGAAGTCGATGATGTGGAACCGGTCGAGCAGGCGCCTGCGGCTTTCGTTGAGCGATGCGCGATAGGCGGCGAAGGTCGCCTCGACGATTTCGGCCGTCGAGCCGGCGAGCGGGATCCTGGTCAGCAGCGGCGGCTGGTCGAGGAACCGCCGGTGCCCGTCCACCACCCGGGTGAGCTTGCGCACGACGGACCAGGTGTCGCGGGTCTCCGCCTTGGCGACGCTGTCCCTGACCGCGCGGCGACCGGTCTTGCCCGTCGACGCGGAGATGATGGCTTCGACGTGGCTCGATTCCATCCGGTCGTACCAGACGCGCATGATGGGCATACTCGAATAGTCCGCGATCGTGCTGCGATAGCTGTGCGCGGCCTCGAGGGCAGCAGCCCTGCCGATCTCGGCAGGCAGGCCGGCGTCGGCAGCGGCGAGGACGAACGAGGTCGCCAGACGCTTCACGTCCCACTCGAAGGGTCCGCGCCAGGTCTCGTCGAAATCGTTGACGTCGAAGACGACGCGGCGGTCCTCGCTCGCGAACAGGCCGAAATTGGACAGGTGCGCGTCACCGCAGAGCTGGGTGCCGAGCCCCGTGTCCGGAAGCGCGGCGAGGTCCCGCGCCATCACGAGCGCCGTTCCACGGAAGAACGTGAACGGTGACACGCCCATCCGGGCATGCCGCAGCGGGATCAGGGACGGGTCTCTCGTGCTCGCCTGGCCCAGGAGCAGGTCCACCGGATCGGAGCGATTCGCCGGGGCCTCCCAGGCGGCGAGCGACGATCGCGGCAGCCGCATCCGCGCTGCACGGCCCAGCTCTTCATGCTGCGTCGTCGTGGGGCGAACGGTGTCCGTCGTGCTGTCCATGGCGAGAGTGTATCGCCCCGGCAAACGCGGCGTTCCACGGATCAGCGAAACGGATCAGCGAACACGAATCCGTGCGGCTGACGGAGCGGGGGAGCCGAGGTAGTGGTCGCGCGGCCAGTGCCGCACGCGCCTCGGGAGCAGCGGGTAGACGCGGATCGTGAGGCGCAGCATCCGGTCGAAGCGGCGTTGCCGACGAGGAGACCAGCTCAGGTCGAACAGGTCGCGCACGGAGGGTGGCAGCAGTCCGACGGTGACCAGGCGAGCGAGGGGCATGGCCAGGCGCAACAGCAGCGGCCCGCTGCGGGGGTACAGGAGCCGTCTGGCGACCTCCCGGGTGGTGTCATCCGTCCGGAGCCCATCGAGCCTCTCCTGCCAGTAGGTCGCGAAGGCCGCCCGATCGCGCGGCCACAGCGCTTCGGGCACCTGCAGGGCCGTGCCGAGCACCGCGTATTCCCGGTACAGGGACTCGGCGGTGCCTTCGTCGAACGCTCCGAACACCCGTTCGTACATGCCGACGGCCGAGTCGTAGAGCGTCGCGGCCACCCAGAGCTGCAGCTCGGGCGTGAAGGCGTTGTACGCTGGCGCCCCGCCGGCTGCCGCGCCGACGACGGGAACGTGGGCCCGGTTCACCCGCCGGACCGCAGCCCTGGCCTGATCGGGAGTGCCGCAGGTCACGGCGTATGCGTAGCTCAGGGTGCCGGCCAGCCGGTCGAGCGGCCGGTTCTCGAAATCGCTGTGGTGGGCGACCCCGTGCCCGATCGCCGGATCCGCGAGCTGGAGCAGGATGGAGCGACCGCCCGCGAGCAGCATGACGGCTTCGCCCGCGATGTCCCGAAGCTGCAGCATGACCGGCCTCCCCTGTGATGGCCGAGTGTAGTCCGGCAAAAGTATTTCGGGAGTTTCTCCCCGATCCGGAATAAACCCGCTCTCTATGCGCTTGCATGTATCCGAGGGCGGCGATCCATCCGTCACGCAGACTTGAGGAGCATCATGACCGAAACCACCGCGACGACCATCCCGGGCTACAAGGCCGGAACCTGGACCATCGACCCGACCCACTCCGAGGTCGGCTTCAGCATCCGCCATATCATGATCAGCAAGGTCAAGGGCACGTTCGACACCTTCGCAGCGACCTTCGTCACCGGCGAGAACCCCCTCGACTCCGTCGTCACCGCCTCGGCAGACGTCGCTTCGATCAACACCAACGAAGCCAACCGCGACGGCCACCTCCGCACCGGCGACTTCTTCGAGGCCGAGACCTACCCGACGATCGACTTCGTCTCCACCGGTGTCCGTGAAGTCAAGGGCGAGTTCCTCGTCGACGGCAACCTCACGATCAAGGGCGTCACCAAGCCCGTCACCTTCGACTTCGAGTTCGGCGGCTTCGGCACCGACCCGTACGGCAACTACAAGGCCGGTGCAACGGCCAAGACCGAGATCACCCGCGCCGACTTCGGCCTCAACTACAACGCAGCGCTTGAGACCGGCGGCTTCCTCCTCGGTGAAAAGGTCACCATCACGATCGAGCTGCAGGCCGTCCTCAACCAGGCGTAGTCTTCCCGGTTCGTGAAAAGGGGTCCCACTTAGGTGGGGCCCCTTTTTTTGGGCTACTACTCGCCCTTGATCTCTTCGCGGACCCTCCGCAGGTCCTCCATGAGCGATCCGATCAGGATCCAGTGCTGCGGATGCGGCGTCATGATCAGGAGCGGTTCGGTCAGGGCGGGCGGTTCCACCGCGACGGGCAGGTGATCCCGATCGGGATAGTCCGCCTCCGCAGCGAGGAGCCGGAGGTCGTGCGCGGAGCGGCTCAGCTCGACGGTGATCGCGAGCACCGTCGGCTCGAGATGCAGGGAATGGTCGTAGTGGTCCCTGAGCGACCTCGTCATGCCGATCGCACGGGTCACGAGAGAGGTCAGCCGGTTGTAGAACTCCTCGTCGACGTCGAGCAGGCGTCGGTTCGTGGTGTGGCGCGGGTTCAGGGTCAGGCTCTCCTCCGCTGATTTGAGGGCCTTCTCCGCCTTGTTCAGCATCGGCCTGAGCAGCCGCGCCTTGATCATCATCTCCTCGATCTGCGTCTGCGTCTGCGGGAAGCGCAGCGCGTCGACGATGCGGTCCAGGGTGTCCGCGACCTCGCGAGCGAGGCGGATGACCGTCTCGTGCGCGGGCGCGAGCAGCACCGGCGGCACGATGAGCGCATTGACGAGCAGTGCGGCCGCGGCGCCGATCATCGTCTCGATGATGCGATCCCTGGCGTATTCCGGCGTCGTGGCTCCGATGGAGAGCACCATCATGGCGCTGATCGGGATCTGGCTCGCCGAGCTCGGGGCCAGGCGGAGCGCCCAGGCGAGCAGGATGCAGAATACGATCGCGAGCAGCACGATCCAGCTCGACTTGCCGAATGCTACGCCGACGCCGTAGGCGACGAGCACCCCGCCGACGACGCCGAGGCTGCGCTCGATCGCCCGGCCGAGGGTCTGGTTGATGTTCGGCTGCACGACGAGAAGCGCCGCGATCGCGGCGAAGATCGGGAGCTCAGTGTGCAGGAGTCCCTGCGACAGCACCCAGCCGAGCATGACGGCGAGGGAGGTCTTCACAGCCTGGAGCAACGGAATCCGGCTCGAGGATCGAACGCGGGCCGATATTCTCACCCGTTCAGGATATCGTGCCCGCTCGAGCGGAAGGGGCAGTCGGGGGAGTGATCGTCGTGGGAAGTCCGGTGAAGGCGGAATAGTCACGGATCGCCCTGGCGAAGCCGGTGGTTCGCCGTGCGGTGAGGGTGCCGAACGGCGCAGCCTCGACCGCGACGGTCGGTCCGGCCGCCCTGGTGCGCGTGGTTTCTTTCCGCCAGGTGCCGATCACGCGCCCGTCCGCGACGATGAGCGGCAGGAAGATCCCGTTGAGACCGGGAACGACCCGCGGGAAATCGGCGTCGTCCACGACGTACGACCGGTCGCGGTAGCCAAGCAGGTACTCGTCGAAGCCGGGCAGCGCGAGCACGGGCGTGCGCTGTGCCGGTCGCAAGCCGAGGGTGCCGCGTTCCGTGGCCGCGGGGAGGAGCAGGGTCTCGCCGTCCACCTCGAGCTCCTCCAGCCGGTCGCCGGCTTCCGCGAGAGCGACCCGGGCGTCAGCGACCGTGAGCTGGGTCCACGCCGCGAAGTCGCGCAGGGTCGCGGGGCCGTGGCCATCCAGGTAGCGGACGAGGAACTCGGCGAGTCCCTCACTTCGGTCGAGGCGGCGCTGCGCGGGCGCCCACTCGCCGAGCAGGGCGAGCGCAGGCTGGCCGTCCTGGTTGGGACCCCAGACCACGAGCCCCGCGAGCGCGAGCGCGGCGATCAGGTGATAGCCGCGCTGGCCGTCGGGGTTGATCCCCGCGGACCGCAGCCCGGCGAGGAACGGGGTGCGGCTGAGGCGCCTGCCGCCGGAGAGGAGGCCGGTGGCCGCCTCAGCGGCCGCGGCGATGATGGTGTCGTCGAGCCCGAGTTGTCTCTGCCTGGTCGCCATCGATGCGAGCACCCTCGTGGCGGTGAGGTCCAGCATCCACCGGACGTCGGTCGCGGGGACCAGGTGCAGCGTTCCGCGCATCGGATACGAGCGCACGATCGACCCGGCGTCGAGCGCGGACAGGACGTCGGCGGCGACGGTGCCTGGGGAGCGCACCCCGAGCGCCCAGCTCGCCGCGGGAAGGTCCTGGGCCTGCACCGCGAGCATCCGCTCGACCACGGCGAGCGGGCCGTCCGGCCCGCCGGCCTCTCCTGCGGGCCCGGAAAGCCCGTGGCTCACCAGTCGGAGGCGCAGGACATCGGAGCGGGAGGCACGCGTGGGCATGCGGCCAGTATGACGCCGGGCGGGGACACTGTGGAACCGGCCGGGTCAGTCGAAGGTCCGCAGCAGCAACCAGTCGTCGTCTTCCGTCGCATGGCGCACGTCGAAGACGTGCGTTTCGCCGTCCTCCGCCGTCGCCTGGAACCGCCAGCCGGCGATGCACAGCGGCGGATGCCCGACACCGAAGGTGTTCGGTGCGAAGGGGCGCCACCAGTCCGCCGTGCCGACGAGGGCGGTCGGCGTGTCCGTCACCCGGAATCGCCGCGAGCGCCAGAAGATCCGGCGGGGTTCTCCCCGGCTGTTCGTCTGGACCGTGACGGGTTCAGGGTGTTGCCCGTCGATCGGGACCACTGATCACCTCGCCTGTCGTATCGAACGTATGTTCGATAAAACTATAACAACGAGGCTCGCCGAATACCAGCCACGGCGACGAAGTCGGATCGTGGCCGGGCCGGGTCCCCGCCCGCGGAGAACGGAAGCGGGGGGAGGAGGAGGGGGTGAGCGCTCAGGCGAGGTCGTCGTCGGTGCGGGCGCCGAAGACGATTTCGTCCCAGCTCGGCATCGAGGCGCGTCCACGCTTTCCGAGGTTGCCGGTGTTGCGCGGCTGCCCGGTGGCAGCCTGGGAGGCCCAGGCGTTGCGGGTCGGGTCCGTACGCGGGGCCTCGACCGGGGTGTCGGCGACGGAGGCCTGGGCCGGGTCGTCGATGAGTCGCGGTCCGCCCGGTGCCGGCGCTTCGCCCCGGGAGTCCGGGACGGGGGCGCCTGAGCCGAGGACGGCGGCTTCACGCTCGCCGCGGCGGCGGCGCAGGGACTCGAGCAGGTCCGCGGTCTCGCTCAGGCTCTTGGGCGGTTCTGCGGCACGCTTGATAGCCGCCTTGGACACGGCTTCCGTCGTTCCGGCCGAGCGGGAATAGGGGATCGGATCCAACTGGGGCGCCGTGTCGTTCATGAGCTCGTCCGGCAGCGACTCCTTGAACGTGAATGCGCCGCTGTCGAAGCGGGACACGTCGGCGGGGCTCGTCTCCGCGCCGACCGCGCGGAGGCGGGGGATGAGCGCGCCCTTGAGCTCGCCCTGCTGGGAGAGTGCGATGGCCTCGTTGCCGAGGGGGGAGAGCGCGTTCTTCTTCGGTTCGAAGGACCAGCGGGCATCGTGGTCGATGTCGTCCGCGGTGAAGGCAAGCTTGACGATCCAGCCGGCGCCGGGTTCCTTCCAGCTGGCCCAGCGTTCGTCCGTTGCCCCGAGGGAGGCGAGGCGCTCGCGGATGACGCCGCCGAACGTCGCGGATCCCTCTCCGGGATCGGGCTCGATCGCGGTATGGACGGGCACGCCGAGGGCGCACGAGACGATGTACTCGCGTTCGGCGACAACCGGACCCTCGAAGCGACGGACGAAGTCGATCGGGGCTCCCGTCACGGCGGCGACGTCCTCAGCCGACATGCCGGAACGGATGTGCGCTTGCACGTCCCGCGGGGACAGCTTTGTTTTCGGGGTGTGTTCTATCTGGGTTTGGCGAAGCCGGGACTGGAGAACCTCGTCGATGGGGATCCGAAAACGGTCACCATCCTCGCTCGCTGCAAGCAGCGCGCCGTTCTCTACTCCGATTACCTTCAAATCCTGCATGGCGAAAGCCCTCTCGCGATCACTGATTCGCCAACACTGTCATGAAACGCCCCTCATTCCGGGGAATACGCCGGGCGTGCCGTAAGTTGACCACTCAGCCGAAGTTATCAGCGGCGAGAGTTTGCTATTCCTTCGGGATTGTTGCAAACTGTGCCCGCTGATTTCGTTAATCGGCATTAAATGAATGAATGGATGGGCATGGCAACCGATTACGACGCACCCCGAAAGTCCGAAGACGACTCTGAGTCGATTGAGGCCCTCAAGGAGCGCGTACCGGACAAGATGTCTGGCGTCGTGGATGTAGACGACTCAGACAACCCCGGTGGGTTCGATTTACCCGGTGCCGATCTGTCCGACCTCGACCTCGATGTCGTCGTCCTGCCCCCGCAGGCCGATGAATTCACCTGCGTAGAGTGCTTCCTCGTGAAGCACCGCTCGCAGATGTCGCACGAGACCAAGCTCGGCCCGGTCTGCCTGGAGTGCGACTCCTAAAAGCGCGTTTTAGTTACTTGATGCCGGCCGTCGTGATCCATTGATCGCGGCGGCCAACGTCGTTGGGTGGCGTGTCGAGACGAGCCAGTACGGTGCCGGATCCTGGGGATCCTCGATCGGGACCCGTACGACGGGACCGATCCAGCCCCTGATCAACAGCCAGGCCCGCGCGTCGAGCCTGCGTCCGCGCTCGAGCGTCGCTTCTGCGGCCTCGAAGGGCACGGCCTCCCCGATCAGCTCCGTTCCTATTCGCGCGCGACCCGCCGTGAAGACACCGTCCGCGACGGAGACGACCGGAGCAGTCAGCAGCAGGGTGAGGATCGCGGCACCGTAGAGCACGATGGCGATGATGATTCCCCAGAGCATCGAGATCGGTGCGAAAACGAGGATGCTCGCCGGCATCAGCAGTGCGGTCGCGAGGAATGGGGCTGGTGAGGCCCAGAGTTTTTCACGATATTCAGGCATGGCTCTATTCGATCAGACTTCTGCACTACCCTCGACACGTGGCAGAAAGCGTCGAAGTGTTGATAACCGCATCCATCGTTCCGCGGTACGCGCATCCGGGCGACGCCGGAGCAGATCTGCACTCGGCTGAAGAGCGTGTTCTTGCCCCCGGCGAGCGTGCCCTGGTCGGGACCGGCGTGTCGATCGCCCTCCCGGACGGTTATGCGGCGTTCATCGTGCCCCGCAGCGGCCTCGCGGCCAAGCACGGCATCACGATCGTGAACTCGCCGGGTACCGTCGATGCCGGCTACCGGGGCGAAATCAAGGTCTCGCTGCTCAACACCGACCAGACCGAATCTTTTGCGATCGCCGTGGGCGATCGCATTGCCCAGATCATCATCACGCCCGTCTCCCGGGCCGCTTTCATTCCCGTCGACCGGCTGCCAGACAGCCAGCGCGGCGCGGGCGGCTTCGGATCAACGGGTGTGAGTGAATCGGGAAACGGCCGGCAGACCGCCGGCTCACCAATGTCAGGAGACACCCCGTGACCGACGTCGCGAATGCGGACCAATTCCCGGAACCACTGCCCAAGTCGGCGCCGGAGGACCGTGAGACAGAGGGGCCCCTCGACGAGAGCGAGGCGAACCCGGTGCGACCGTACGTCGACCTCGGCGGCGTCAAGGTCCTGCCGCGCGAGGGCCTGCACCTGCGCCTCGAGATCGAAGAGGGCAGCAAGCGTGTCGTGGCCATCGGGCTGGACTACGCCGGTTCGACCCTGCAGGTCCAGCCGTTCGCCGCACCGCGGTCGAGTGGGCTGTGGCACGAGATCCGCGACCAGATCGCGGACCAGATCGGCAAGCAGGGCGGCACGACGACGCTGCGAGAAGGACCGTTCGGTCCGGAGCTCGTCGCGGAGATCCCCGTAGCCACCGGCCAGGACGCCTCCGAAACCAGCAGGCTGGCCCGTTTCATCGGCGTCGACGGCCCCCGCTGGTTCCTCCGCGGAGTGATCGCGGGCGAAGGCGCCATCAACCCGGACGCCGCCGCGCAGATCGAGGACCTCTTCCGCAGCATCGTCGTCGTGCGGGGGTCCGCACCGATGCCGCCGCGCGACCTGATCCCGCTGCGCATGCCGGTCACGCCCGCCGGCCCCGCAGAACCGTCCGACGCCTGACTCCACCCGTTCCCGCCAGGAAGATCGCCCCGACATGACGGACACCCCAGCATCCCGCGACGAGCCGGAGACCCCCCACCCGGCGGAGCCGGCCCCGAAGGCCGTGTTCGCCGACGGCATGGCCGCTGCGGCGCGACGTGCCGGCTTCTCGCCCGCGGCAGAGGGGGAGCCGATCAGCGGCCACGCCCTGCTCGCAGCGATGGGCGGCATCCGCGGCCTGGTCGAGGCCGTGGTGCCCGGGCTCGTCTTCCTCGTCACATACACCCTGACCCGGGCCCTGGTTCCCTCCCTCGTCGCCCCGATCGTGATCGGTGTCGTGATGGCGGGCCTGCGTGTCGCGGCGAGGCAGACCGTGACGCAGGCTGTCGGCGGACTCGTCGGCATCGGCATCAGCGCGGTGCTCGCCTTGCTCTCCGGAAAGGCAGAGGACTTCTACCTCTCCGGGTTCTGGATCAACGGCGTGTACGGGGGAGCCCTCGTGATCTCGATCATCGTGGGGTGGCCGCTCATCGGCCTCGCCGTCGGCTTCCTGGTCGGCGACGGCGTGAACTGGCGGTCCGACCCGTCCAAGCGCCGGGTGCTCACCCTGCTGACCGCCCTCTGGGCAGGGCTGTTCCTCCTGCGCCTCGCCGTGGAACTCCCGCTGTACTACGCAGGCAACGTCGCCTGGCTCGGCGCGACCAAGCTCCTGATGGGCATCCCGCTGTATGCGCCGCTCCTCATCGTGTCGTGGCTGATGGTGCGGTCCGTCTACCGTCCGAGCCCGCCCGCCGACGGTGAATCCGGGAACTGATCCATGACCACGGCAGCGTCGTGACCGGCGCAGCTTCATGACCGGCGCGGGGGTTCACGATGGGCTGAGCGACGCCGAGGTCGCCGAGCGGCTCGCGGACGGTCGAGGCAACGACGTCCGGCAATCGACGTCGCGCACGGTGGCGGACATCCTGCGGGAGAACGTCTTCACCCTGTTCAACGCGATCCTGACCGTGTGCTTCGTCGCCGTCGCCGTGCTCGGCGACTACCGGGACGGCCTCTTCTACCTCGTCGTCGTCGCGAACGCGCTGATCGGGATCGTGCAGGAGGTCCGTGCGAAGCTCGTGCTCGACCGCCTCGCGCTCCTCGCGGTTCCCGAAGTCGCGGTCAAGCGCGATGGGTTCGCGCACATCGTCCCGCTCGGCTTGGTCGTGCAGGACGACGTGCTCATCCTCCGGCCGGGCGACCAGGTGCCCGCTGACGCCGTCGTTCTCGACGGAGACGATCTCGTCGCGGACGAGTCCCTCCTCACCGGGGAGTCCGATCCGGTCGTCAAGGTCGTCGGCGACGAACTCCTGTCCGGCTCGTACATCTCGGGCGGCTCCGGCTACGCGCGGCTCACGTTCGTGGGTGCTGACTCGTATGCGAACCGGCTCACCGCCGAGATCAAACGGCACTCCCTCGTCCACTCCGAGCTCCGGGCGGCGACCAACCGCATCCTCGTGCTGCTGTCGTGGCTGCTCGGCCCGGTGATCCTCCTCACCCTGATCGGGCGCATCGCGGCATACGGCGGGCTCGACGCGCTCTTCACCGGGCCGGATGCTCCGTGGCGAAGCGCACTCCGCGACTCGGTGGCCGGCGTCGTCGGCATGATCCCCGAGGGCCTCGTCCTCCTGATCAGCCTCGCCTTCGGCCTCGCCGCCATCCAGCTGGCCAGGCACAAGGTCCTCATCGAGGAACTCGCCGCTGTCGAGGTGCTCGCGCGGGTGGACGTGCTCTGCCTCGACAAGACCGGCACCCTCACGAGCGGCACGCTCGACTTCGACAGGCTCGTCGTGCAGTCGGCGGCGCACGAAGCGGATGCCCGGCTCGTGCTCGGCCTGATCGGCACGGACGATGCGGCGAACCTCACCGCGCGGGTGCTCGGGCTGCACTTCGAACCGGGGGCGGCCGTCGTGGGCGCCCGGCTCCCGTTCAGCTCCGCCCGCAAGTTCAGCGGCATCACCCTCGACCTTCCCGGGCGCGGCAGTTCGTCGTGGCTCTTCGGGGCCCCCGAGCGGCTGCTCGCGGCGCACCCCGAATCGCTGGCCGCGGCATCCGCTATCGCCGCCGAGGGACACCGCACCCTTGCGCTCGTGCGCCTGGACGGGACGACACCCCTCGACACGGCGATCGACCCGGAGCACTCCAGCCTCGAACCGGTGTGCCTCGTGGTGTTCCGCGAATCGGTGCGCCCGCACGCGGCAGAGACCCTGCGGTACTTCGCGACGCAGGGGGTGCGCGTGATCGTCATGTCCGGGGACAGCCCCGTGACGGTCGCCGCGATCGCGCGCCGCCTCGGCGTGGCCGGCGAGACGGTCAACGCTGCAGAACTCGACGATGACGAAGCACTGGCGGCCGCGCTCGAAACAACGAGCCTGTTCGGACGGGTCAGCCCCGAGCAGAAGCGGACGGCCGTCGCCCTGCTGCAGGGACAGGGGCGGACGGTCGCGATGACGGGGGACGGCGTCAACGACGCGATGGCGATCAAGGACGCCGACCTCGGCATCGCGATGGGGTCTGCGACCCCTGCCACGAAGGCGGCGTCGCGCCTCGTCCTGCTCGACAACCGCTTCGACCGCCTCCCCGAGGTGCTCGGCCTCGGTCGCAGGGTCATCGCCAACGTCGAACGCGTCGCCAACCTGTTCCTGTCCAAGACGGTCTACGGCATCCTGATCGCCCTGACGACCTCCCTGCTCGCCTTGCCGTTCCCGTTCCTGCCCCGGCAGCTCACGCTGGTCTCCGGCCTCGCGATCGGCATCCCCTCGTTCGTGCTCGCGCTTGCGCCCAACCGGCGGATCTACACCCCGGGGGTCCTGCGCCGCATCCTCCGCTACGCCGTGCCGACAGGCGCCATCGCCGCGGCGACGGCCCTCGTGACGTTCCTCTTCCTCTACGGCAGGATTCCGCTCCACGAGGCGCGGAGCGTCACGACCATCGCGCTTTTCGTTGTCTCGCTCTGGATTCTCTGCGTGCTCGCCCGGCCGCTCACGGGTCCCCGTCTCGCCCTCGTCACGGGAATGGCCGCTGCGATGGTGCTCGCGTGCACGATCCCGTTCACCCGGGCGTTCTTCGTCATCGACGTGCGCCTCGACCTCCCGTTGCTTTTCGGGATCGGCATCGGGGCGCTCGGAGCGGCGGGCATCGAGCTCATGTACCGGCATGCGCGGCGCACCGGTCTCGTTTTCGACCGCGAATAGGGCGCGCCAGGGGAAGACCGGGCAGCCGCTCCCTGCTAGAGTTATCTCTACGTCAAGATAGTTTGACGGTGATATCGTTCGGTGACGCCGCCGGTTAGGTTACCCTTGCTGGCCTTGCGCTGGTCCGTTCGTCAGGATTGGGGACTGCGGACGGATTCCCGTCAGTTTCCACAAAGGAGAGGGCATCGTGTCTGCGTTAAACAGTTTTGGAGCCAAGGACACCCTCCGCGTCGGAGCGACAGACTATGAGGTCTTTCGCCTGGACTCGGTGCAGGGTTACGAATTGCTGCCGTTCAGTCTCAAGGTGCTGCTGGAGAACCTCCTCCGCACCGAAGACGGCGCCAACATCACGGCCGATCACATCCGCGCCCTCGGCGCCTGGGTTCCCACGAGCGAACCGGACACCGAGATCCAGTTCACGCCCGCCCGCGTGATCATGCAGGACTTCACGGGCGTGCCCTGCATCGTCGACCTCGCCACGATGCGCGAGGCCGTCGCAGAGCTCGGTGGCGACCCGAACAAGATCAACCCGCTCGCACCCGCCGAACTGGTCATCGACCACTCGGTCATCGCCGACCTCTTCGGCAGCGAGAACGCCCTCGAGCGCAACGTCGAGATCGAATACGAGCGCAACGGCGAGCGCTACCAGTTCCTGCGCTGGGGCCAGACCGCCTTCGACGACTTCAAGGTCGTCCCGCCGGGAACCGGCATCGTCCACCAGGTCAACATCGAATACCTCGCCCGCGTCACGATGACCCGCGTCGTCAACGGCGTGCTGCAGGCCTACCCGGACACCTGCGTCGGTACAGACTCGCACACGACCATGGTCAACGGTCTCGGCGTTCTCGGCTGGGGCGTCGGCGGCATCGAGGCAGAGGCGGCCATGCTCGGCCAGCCCGTCTCCATGCTCATCCCCAAGGTCGTCGGCTTCAAGCTCACCGGCTCCATCCCGACCGGCGTCACCGCGACGGATGTCGTCCTCACCATCACGCAGATGCTCCGCAAGCACGGCGTTGTCGGCAAGTTCGTCGAATTCTACGGAGAAGGCGTCGCGGAGGTTCCCCTCGCCAACCGCGCGACCATCGGCAACATGAGCCCCGAGTTCGGCTCGACCGCCGCCATGTTCCCGATCGACGATGTCACCCTCGGCTACCTGCGCCTCACCGGCCGCAGCGAGGAACAGGTCGCCCTCGTCGAGGCATACGCGAAGCTGCAGGGCCTCTGGCACGACCCGGCCCGTGAGCCCGTCTTCAGCGAGTACCTCGAGATCGACCTCGGTACCGTCGTCCCCTCGATCGCCGGTCCCAAGCGTCCGCAGGACCGGGTCGAGCTCAGCCGCGCCAAGGACCAGTTCGAGACCGACCTGCAGAGCTACGCGACCCAGGACCTGTCCCAGGTCGATGCCGCCGTCGAGGCGACCTTCCCCGCCTCCGACCCGATCGGGTTCACCGCCCAGGACGAGAGCAGCGCCCACGCGATCTCGCACACCCACGTGAGCCACCCGCCGCGGACCATCTCCAGCCCGGTCGCGATCGAGACCGCCGCGGGGGCGAGCTACACCCTCGACCACGGGGCCGTCGCCGTCGCCGCGATCACCTCCTGCACGAACACGTCCAACCCGAGCGTCATGCTCGCGGCCGGGCTCCTCGCCCGCAACGCCGTCAGGAAGGGCCTCACGAGCAAGCCGTGGGTCAAGACGACCCTCGCACCGGGCTCCAAGGTCGTCACGGACTACTACGAGAAGGCCGGCCTCACCGGTGACCTCGAAGCCCTCGGCTTCTACACCGTTGGCTACGGCTGCACCGTGTGCATCGGCAACACCGGTCCGCTCATCGACGAGGTGTCCGCCGCGATCAACGAGAACGACCTCGCCGTCACGGCCGTTCTCTCGGGCAACCGCAACTTCGAGGGCCGGATCAGCCCGGACGTCAAGATGAACTACCTGGCGAGCCCGCCGCTCGTGATCGCATACGCCCTCGCCGGTTCGATGAACTTCGACTTCGAGACGGATGCCCTCGGCGACGACACCGAGGGCAACCCGGTGTTCCTCAGGGACATCTGGCCGGATTCCGCCGAGGTGCAGTCGACGATCGACAGTTCGATCGACACCGAGATGTTCACGAAGGAGTACGGCGCCGTCTTCGAGGGCGACGAGCGCTGGCGCTCCCTGCCGACGCCAGACAGCGAAGTCTTCGAGTGGGACAGCGAGTCCACCTACGTGCGGAAGCCCCCGTACTTCGACGGCATGACGCTCGAGACCACCCCGGTGAGCGACATCGTCGGCGCCCGGGTGCTCGCGAAGCTCGGCGACTCTGTCACGACCGACCACATCAGCCCGGCAGGCAACATCAAGGCCGACAGCCCCGCCGGAGCGTACCTCGTCCAGCACGGGGTCGCCCGCGGCGACTTCAACTCCTACGGATCGCGCCGCGGCAACCACGAGGTCATGATCCGCGGCACCTTCGCCAACATCCGGCTGCGCAACCAGCTCCTCGACGACGTCGAGGGCGGCTACACCCGCGACTTCACCGTCGCGGGCGCGCCGCAGTCGTTCATCTACGACGCGAGCCAGAACTACCAGGCCGCCGGCATCCCGCTCGTGATCTTCGGCGGCAAGGAGTACGGCTCCGGTTCCTCACGGGACTGGGCGGCCAAGGGAACCAGCCTCCTCGGAGTCAAGGCCGTCATCACCGAGAGCTTCGAGCGGATCCACCGCTCGAACCTGATCGGCATGGGCGTCGTCCCGCTGCAGTTCCCGGCCGGCGAGAGCTGGGCGTCCCTGGGACTGGACGGCACCGAGATCGTCTCGATCGCGGGCCTGACGGAACTCAACGCCGGCGTCACCCCGAAGACGGTCCACGTGACCGCGACCCCGAGCGAGAACTCGGCAGCGGGCAAGGCGACCGTCGAATTCGACGCCGTGGTCCGCATCGACACGCCCGGTGAGGCCGACTACTACCGGAACGGCGGCATCCTGCAGTACGTTCTTCGTTCACTGGTCGCGTAACCGGCACGATTACCGGGTAACCGTTCGGGACCGACGCGTAGACTCAACTCCTGTTGAAGCTACGCGCCGGTTCCTTTCTGCCCGCGACGTCGTACTCGAAAGGTGTTGCCGATGAGCCTGCTGGAGACCATAACGGGGCCGCGTGACCTCGACCGCCTCTCGCTCGAAGAATTGGTCCAGCTCGCGGCGGAAGTACGCGGCTTCCTGGTCAGCGAGGTCTCCAAGACCGGCGGGCACCTCGGGCCGAACCTCGGCGTGGTCGAGATGACCATCGCCATCCACCGCGTCTTCGAGTCGCCGCGCGACGCGATCGTCTTCGACACCGGGCACCAGTCCTATGTGCACAAGCTCCTGACCGGCCGCCAGGACTTCAGCGGCCTCCGCCAGCAGGACGGCCTCGCGGGGTACCCGCAGCGCTCGGAGTCCGTGCACGACATCGTCGAGAGCTCCCACGCTTCGAGCTCGCTGTCCTGGGCTGACGGCATCTCCCGCGCCTTCGAGATGACCGGGCAGAGCGACCGGCACGTGATCGCCGTCGTCGGAGACGGTGCGCTCACCGGGGGGATGACCTGGGAAGCGCTCAACAACATCAGCGACGACAACACCCGCCGCCTGATCATCGTCGTGAACGACAACGGCCGCTCCTATGCCCCGACGATCGGCGGCATGGCCCGGTTCCTCAACACCGTGCGCACCCGCAGCAGCTATCACGCGGCCTACCTGAGCAGCCGCCGCGCCTTCGACAACATGGGCGCACCGGCCCGTGCGTTCTTCCGCGGTGTCCGCGGCGGGCTGCACGGCTTCCTCGCCCGATTCTCCAACAACGAGGCGCTGTACTCGAACCTCGACATCAAGTACATCGGCCCGGTCGACGGGCACGACATGGAAGCGATGCTCGAGGCGCTCCAGCAGGCCAGGAACTACGGTGCGCCGGTGATCGTGCACACGATCACCCAGAAGGGCAAGGGCTACAACCCTGCCATGCAGGACACCGCAGACCAGTTCCACGCGGTCGGCCAGATCGACCCGGAGACGGGGGAGTCGACCGAGACCCCCGGCGCGCCGTCCTGGACCTCGGTCTTCGCCGACGAACTCCTGAACCTCGCGACCGAGAACCAGCGGATCGTCGGGATCACGGCGGCCATGCTGCGTCCGACCGGGCTGCACCGGATGGCGGAACGGTTCCCGAACCGGGTGCACGACGTCGGCATCGCCGAGCAGCACGCCGTGACGAGCGCCGCCGGCCTAGCCTTCGGCGGGTTGCACCCCGTCGTCGCCCTGTACGCGACCTTCATCAACCGCGCCTTCGACCAGGTCCTGATGGACGTCGCCCTGCACAAGGCCGGGGTGACCTTCGTCCTCGACCGCGCGGGCGTGACCGGCCCGGACGGGCCGAGCCACCACGGCATCTGGGACCTTGCCATCCTTCAGGTCGTCCCCGGCATCCGTCTCGCTGCGCCGCGCGACTCGACCAGGCTCCGCGAGGAGCTCGGAGAGGCCGTCGCCGTCGAGGACGGACCGACCGTGCTGCGTTTCCCGAAGGGCAGCACCGGGGTCGAGTTCGACGCTGTGGCCCGCCTCGACGACGGCGTCGACGTTCTCCTCGAATCGACGCAGAAAGACGTGCTCATCGTCACGGTCGGACCGATGGCGGCCATGGGCCTCGACGTCGCCAGGCGCCTGTCAGCGCAGGGGATCGGCGCGACCGTCATCGACCCGCGCTGGGTCGTCCCTGTGCCCAGGAGCCTGGTCGGGCTCGCCGCTGAGCACCGCCTCGTCGTGAGCATCGAAGACGGGATCCGGGTCGGGGGAATCGGCACGCGCATCCGCCAGGACCTGCGCGAGGCCGGCGTCGACACGGCCGTCACCGAACTCGGACTGCCCGACGAATTCCTCGCCCACGGCACCCGCGCCGAGATCCTCGAACGGGTCGGCCTCACGCCACAGCACATCGCGCGCGACGTCGTGGCGATGGTGCTCGGCAGCAAGCTCCCGCACGCGCGGCCGCTCCCCGCCGATCGAACGGACACGGGATCGATCACGATGCGCGGCGGCCGCGCGGAGTGACCGGGCGACCCTGGGCCGGCTCGCCCGCACCGCGTATGCGCGACGGGGCATGCCGATGACGGTCATGATCGCGGGCTGCGGCGATCTCGGAACCGAGGTCGGGCTGCGGCTCGCGGCACTCGGACACCGCGTCGTCGGGCTGCGCAGGTCGCCGGGCGTTCTTCCCTTCGCGATCGAGGGCCAGGCCGTCGACCTCACCCGTGAGCGGCCCGTGGTCCCCGCCGATACCGACATCGTGATCGTCGCGATCGCCGCGGCCGGCCCGACCGCGGATGCCTACCGCACCTCCTACGTGGACGGCCTGCGCAACCTCCTCGACGCCCTCGATGCGGCGGGCGTCGAACCGAGCCGCTTCCTGCTCGTGTCCTCGACCGCCGTGTACGGCGTGAACGACGGGAGCTGGATCGACGAGGGAACTCCCGCTGTGCCCTCGTCCGGGACCGGTGCCGTGCTCCTCGAAGCCGAGGACCTGCTGCGCGGCCGCCTGCCCGGCGCCACCGTGCTGAGGCTCGCCGGGATCTACGGGCCCGGCAGGGAACGCCTGATCGGCCAGGTCCGCGACGGGACGACCGCTGCGGAGGGCCTGTCGAGCCACACCAACCGCATCCATCGGGACGACGCGGCAGCGGCCATCGTGCACCTCGTGACCGGCGACGCGGAGCCCGCGCCGCTCTACCTCGGCGCGGACAGCCTTCCCGCGCGGCGCGGTGACGTCCTCGCCTTCCTCGCCGCAGAACTCGGCGTTCCCGATCCGGTCGGTCTCGCGAGCCGCGCATCGACAGTGGTGGGGGAGTCGGCCGACAGTCCCGCGAGTCCCGTCGGGTCAGCGTGCCGGGCGTCGCCCGGACCTCGCGGCGGCGACAAGCGTTGTCGCAACGCCCTCCTGCTCGCGAGCGGGTTCCGCTTCGCCTACCCGAGTTATCGGGAGGGGTACCGTTCCCTCCTCGCCGGCGTCGGCATCCGTCATCCCTGAACCGCCCTCGAGGTTTTAGGGTTGCAGCATGCCCACCCCGCCCAGCACGGTCTCGATCCCCGAGGTCGGCGACGACCTCCCTCCACTCAGAATCGGAAAGGCTCTCTCCAGCATGAAGAACATCACTCTCGGAAGCACCGGCCTCATCGTCTCCCGGCTCGGACTCGGCTGCATGGGCATGTCCGCGTTCTACTCCGGTGCCGGAACGGATGAAGCGGAGTCCATTCGCACCATCCACCGCGCGATCGACCTCGGCGTCACGCTCTTCGACACCGCGGAGATCTACGGACCGTACCTCAACGAAGAACTCCTCGGAAAAGCACTTGCCGACGCGACGAGGTCGTCGTCGCGACCAAGTTCGGCACCATCCTGCACCGCGGCGACGGAAGCAGGGGCCTCGACGGCAGCCCCGAGAACGTGCGCCTCTCGGTGCATGGCTCCCTGTCCCGACTCGGAACCGACCACATCGACCTGTACTACCAGCACCGGATGGACCCGGGCGTCCCGGTCGAGGAGACCGTCGGCGCCCTCGCCGAACTCATCGAGGAGGGCGTCATCGGCCACTACGGGCTCTCGGAGGCCGCACCGGACACGATTCGCCGCGCGCACGCCGTACACCCCGTGACGGCGCTGCAGACCGAATACTCGCTGTGGAGCCGTGACCCGGAGAAGGAGCTTCTCCCACTCCTGCGCGAGCTCGGCATCGGCTTCGTGCCATACTCGCCGCTCGGTCGCGGCTTCCTGACCGGGACCATCCGCTCGCTCGACCAGCTTGACGCGAGCGATTTCCGCCGCTCGAACCCTCGGTTCGAGGGCGAGAACCTGGCCGCCAACATCCGCATCGTCGAACAGGTGGATGCCGTCGCTGCGGAACTCGACGCGACCCCTGCCCAGGTGGCGCTCGCCTGGCTGCTGGCCCAGGGCGACGACATCGCCCCGATCCCCGGGACCAAGCGGGTCGCCAGGGTCGAAAAGAACGTCGCCGCCGGTGACCTCATCCTCACGGAAGCGCAGCTCGCCACCCTCGGCGCGCTCGACGCCCCCGCGGGCGACCGCTACGCCGACATGTCAGGGGTCAACAGGTAACCAGGGTGCCTCCCCGCCTGAGCCACACAAAAAACACCCTCGCCGACTCGACGAGGGTGTTTTTTGCGCAACTCAGGCGGGCAGCGGACGCTAGAGGGCTACGGGAACCTCCGACGAGACTCCGCGGATCATCGGCGTGTGGAACGTGCCGCCGAAGACGCGCTCGCTCGCGCCGACCCTGTCGAGGTACGGGGTGGCCCCGCCCATCTGGAACGGCCAGCCAGCCCCGAGGATCACGCACAGGTCGATGTCCTCCGCCGCGTGCACGACGTCGTCGTCGAGCATCCGCTTGATCTCGTCGGCGAGTCCGTCCTCGATGCGTCGCAGGATCTCCTCGCCCGTCATCGGCGTCGTGCCGCCGGCGACGATCTTCTTCGCGGTCTTGTCGAAGCCCGTGACCTTTCCCTTGGCATCGCGCTCGAGGATCTTGCCGTGATCGGCGAGCCGGTGCAGGTTGTCGCTCTCGAAGAACCGGTCGGGGAACGCGGCATGGTGCGTGTCGAGGACGTGCGCTCCGACCTTGAGCCCGACGAGTTCGAGGAGCTCGAACGGCGTCATCGGGAGTCCGAACGGCGCGATCGCGCCGTCGACGACCTCGAACGGGGTGCCGGTGTCGACAGCGTGCATGGCCTCACCGAGGAGCTTCGCGAGGATGCGGTTGACCACGAAGCCGGGGGTGTCACGCGTGATCACGGCGTTCTTCCTCAGCTTGCCCGCGATCACCATCGCGGTCGAGAGGGTCGTCTCGTTCGTCTGCGGGGTGTTCACGACCTCGATGAGCGGCATCACAGCGACCGGATTGAAGAAGTGGAAGCCGACCAGGCGCTCCGGGTGGGCGAGCTTCGCACCGATCTGCTCGACGGAGAGAGACGAGGTGTTCGTCGCGAGGATCGCCTCCGGCGACACGTACTTCTCGATCTCGGCGAAGACATCCTGCTTGACGCCGAGTTCCTCGAACACGGCCTCGATCACCCAGTCGGCGTCGGAGAAGCTCGCCTTGTCCGTCGTGCCCGTCACGAGAGCCCTGAGCCGGTTGCCCTCGTCCGCGGTGATGCGGCCCTTGGACTGCAGCGTCGCGATCTCGCCGTGGATGTACGCGACGCCCTTGTCGACGCGGGCCTGGTCGAGGTCCGTGATGACGACGGGCACCTGCAGGCGGCGAACGAACAACAGGGCGAACTGGCTCGCCATCAGGCCGGCACCGATGACGCCGACCTTCGTGATCGGGCGCGCGAGCTTCTTATCCGGAGAACCGGCCGGGCGCTTGGCGCGCTTCTGCACGAGGTTGAACGCATAGATGCTGGCCTGGAGCTGGTCGCCGGCGATGAGCGCGGCGAGGGAATCGTCCTCGCGCTCGAAGCCCTCCTCGCGTGTGCCGCTCTTGGCGGCCTTGAGCAGGTCGAGTGCGATATACGGGGAGAGCGCGACAGTCCCGATCCTGCTTTCGAGCATCCGCCTGGCGATTCCGATCGCGGCGTCCCACTTCACGAGGCGCTCGATCTTTCCCGGCTTGTTCGGCCGGGTGACCGTCGTCGTGCCGGCGATCACGCCGTCCGCCCAGGCGATGGAATGCTCGAGGAATGCCGCGGACCCGAAGAGCACATCGGCGATGCCGAGCTCGACGGTGTCGGTGGCCTTGAGGACCCGGTTCTTGAGCGGGTTCGAGATGATCACGGTGAGGGCGTTCTCGATGCCGATCAGGTTCGGCAGCAGGTAGGAGCCGCCCCAGCCGGGAATCAACCCGAGGGACACTTCGGGGAGGGCGACGGCGGCGACGGATGCGTCGACCGTGCGGTAGTCGGCGTTGAGGGCGATCTCGAGACCGCCCCCGAGTGCGAGCCCGTTGATGAAGACGAACGAGGGCACACCGAGCGTGGAGAGCTTCCCGAGGGCGTGGTGGCCGAGCTGGCCGAGCAGCTTGCCCGTCGCGAGCGAGGGAATCTCGCTGACCTTGCCGAGGTCGGCGCCTGCGGCGAGGATGAACGGCTTGCCTGTGACGGCGACGCCGTGGATCTCACCGCGTGCCGCCCGCTCGGCGAGGGCGTCGAGGGTGGCGGCGAACTCGAGAAGGGTGACCGGACCGAGGGTGTTCGGACGGGTGTGGTCCCTGCCGTTGTCCAGGGTGACCAGGGCGAGCGTGCGCGCCCCGGACAGGGGAATGTCGCGCACGAAGGAATGCGTGACGACCTCGTCACCGGAGAGGGCGACGAGTTCGGAGAAATCGAGTGCGGTGTAGTCGGTCATCGCTTACTTTGCCTTCCGATTGAAGTGCGGGTTTTCCCAGATGACGGTGCCGCCCTGCCCGAGGCCGATGCACATGGCGGTCAGGCCGTAACGGACCTCGGGGTGTTCGGCGAACTGGTGCGCGAGCTGGTTCATCAGGCGCACGCCAGAGGAGGCGAGCGGGTGGCCGATCGCGATCGCACCGCCGTACTCGTTGACGCGGGGGTCGTCGTCGTCGATGCCGAAGTGATCGAGGAAGGAGATGACCTGGACCGCGAAGGCCTCGTTGAGCTCGAAGAGTCCGATGTCGGTGATGCCGAGGCCGGCCTTGCGGAGGGCCTTCTCGGTGGACGGTACCGGGCCGAGGCCCATGACCTCAGGCTCGACACCCGCGAAGGCGAAGCTCACGAGCTTCATCTTGACGCTGAGGCCGAGTTCCTTGGCGGCGGCGCCGCTCGCGAGCAGGCAGGCGCTCGCGCCGTCGTTGAGCCCGGACGCGTTGCCTGCCGTGATCCGGCCGAAGGGCCGGAACGGGGTCTTCAGCGTGGCGAGGCCTTCGAGGGTCGTCTCGGGGCGCGGCGCTTCGTCGCGGGTCGCGAGCCCCCAGCCCTGTTCGCTGCGAATGGCGACGGAGACCAGGTCCGGCTGGATCTTGCCTGCCGCGTACGCCGCTGCGACCTTCTGCTGGCTGCGCAGCGCGTACCGGTCCGACCGGTCCTTGGTGTACTCGGGAAAGCGGTCGTGGATGCGCTCTGCGGTCGAGCCCATGTTCAGGGCGTCTTCGCTGACGAGCCGCTCGGAGAGGAACCGCGGGTTCGGGTCGACGCCGGAGCCCATCGGGTGCCGGCCCATGTGCTCGACGCCGCCGGCGATGGCGAGGTCGTATGCCCCGAAGCCGATCGCGGCGCCGACCGTGGTCACGGCGGTCATCGCACCGGCGCACATCCGGTCGATCGCGTATCCGGGCACCGATTTCGGCAGCCCGGCCAGCAGCGCCGCGGTGCGACCGAGGGTGAGTCCCTGGTCTCCCGACTGCGTCGTCGCGGCGATCGCAACCTCGTCGATACGTTCCCCCGGAACCTTCGGGTTCCGTTCCAGCAGGCCGATCATGGCCTTCACCACGAGATCATCCGCCCGGGTGTTCCAGTACATGCCCTTTTCGCCGGCGCGTCCGAACGGGGTACGAACCCCATCCACAAACACGACTTCTGCTCTTTCGGCCACGGTGCCTCCATCAATCAGATCAGGTGTCGGTTGATCCTAGGGTGGCACGATTGACGGGTCGAATCCTTGGACGGATCCTACGAATCGACCTCGACGGTTACGGCGATGTTTTGGTTGGCTTCGACAAAGGCAGCCGTGATCTGTTGTGCAGTGAGTTCAATTTGCCAGTCGCGGGCACCGAGGGCGGCGAGCGCCTCGCTGATGGATTCCACTTCGATCGGCTCCGGTGGCGTCCAGGCGATCCGGCGCACGAAGTCCGGAGTGACGAGGTTCTCGATCGGGATCGCGAAGGACTCGGAGATCTGGCCGAGAGCAAGCCGCGCTGCCTTGTACCGCAGGTCGGCCTCTGGATTCCGGTCAGACCACGCCCGCGGCGGGGGAAGGGCGTCACCGGTTCCGCGCAGGGAGGGGAGGTCCGTCGCGCGGATGCCGTCCTGGATCGCAGTCCACCACCTGTCGAGTTCGCTGCGGCTCGCGCGGCCGCTGAACTCGCGGAGATCGGCGAGCGCCTGCCTGCTGGCCGGCAACACCCGTGCAGCGGCGACGAGCGACGCGTCGGGGACGAGGCGCCCCGGCGACACGTCGAGGTGCCTGGCGAGGTCGTCGCGGGCAAGCCAGAGGGATCTCGCGACGGCGAGGTTGCGCTGGGAACGAATCGAATGCACCCCGGACAGCCTGCGCCAGGGCTCTGCGCTGATCGGCTTGGGCTCGTGGTCGAGCGTCGCCTGGAATTCCTGGGCGGCGATCTGGGTCTTCTCGTCGGCGGCGAGCATCTCGACCATACGGTCGCGCAGGTCGGGGAGGAGCTCGACGTCGAGGGCGCCGTAGACGAGCCAGCTCTCCGGGAGCGGCCTGGTCGACCAGTTCGCCGCGGAATGCTCCTTGGCGAGATGGATGCCGAGGAGTTCCTCGACGACCGTGCCGAGGCCGACCCGCGGTAAGCCGAGAAGGCGTGCGGCCAGTTCGGTGTCGAAGATGATGTGCGGGTCGAGGCCGACCTCCCTCAGGCACGCGAGGTCCTGACTGGCGGCGTGGAAGATCCATTCGTCTCCCGCGATCGCCGCGTTGAGCTCGGAGAAGTCCCCGATCGCCGGCGGATCGAACAGGAAGGTGCCCGCGCCGCGCCGGTACATCTGGATCAGGTACGCGCGCTGGGAGTATGTGAAACCGGATGCCCGTTCGGCGTCGATGCCGATCGGTCCCGTTCCCTCGCTGAGGGCAGCGGTGGCCGCCAGATAGGCGTCCCGCGTATCGATCACGCGGTGATCAACCACGACCAGTTCGGCGTGCGGACAACATGCTGACTCCTTCGCCAATCGGGGGAAGACCTGCGAGCATGCAGATCAATTCGCCCCAGCCTTCGACGTGAGCGGTGAGATTGTGGTCCACAGGTGTCCACGAAGCACGCAGCTCTATCTGCGCACCGTCGCCTTGCTTCGCAAGTTCGCCGAAGCCCGACGAAATAATCTTAGTCGCGGTTCCGGATGCCGCGGTATAGCGGGCTCCGTGGGAGTCGAGGGCATCGATCAGCCAGGCCCAGGCCACTTCGGCGAGGAAAGGGTCGACACCGATCTCCGTCTCGAGGGGAGCCTGCGCGAAGCAGACCACCCGGAATGCTCCGCCCCAGGCCTCCGGCTCCTCAGGGTCATAGAGGAGGATGAAACGGCCGGTCCCGAGATCGGAGTTGCCTCCGTGGCGTGACGGGGCGACATCCGCGGAGAGGGCAACGGCGTGCGGGGCGAGCTTCCCGGGGGCCGGGATTTCGCTGAGCACCAGGTCGGTGCGGGTGTGCGCTCTGCGGATGGCCGCGAGCGCAGCGGCGAACTCCGGGGGGAGTGGTTCTTGTGTTTCGGGCACGTCTGCAGACTAGAGTTTTTTCCGGGCGGGTCGGTGAGGCACGCCGGGCAGCCGGAGGTACGCGTGCGGGAAAAATCGAGGTCAGGGACGCCGGGCGGACTGGTCGTCGCGGTCACGGCTCTCGTAGTTGCCGGCGCGGCCACGGTCGTGGTGGCGGGAGTGAGCGTGCTGGCCGCCGTGATGGCGCGTCGTATCGTGACGCCGTCCGACGCACGCGCCGACGACACCGACGTTCTCGGCGTCGATCTCGAGGCCGCGACGATCACGCTCGCGGTGACGCCGGATTCCGTGTTGCCCGGTGACTACAGCTTCTGGTTCGAGCGTGAGTCCGGGCACGCCCAGCTCGGCGAGGTCCTCCGCGTGACGAAGACGGCGGTCATCCGCCGGATAGCCCGAATCGACTACGGGGACCTGAGCGAGGCCCGCAGAGGCCGCCTCGGCGGGTATTCCTATCTGGGTCCCTGGGATCTCGGCCTCCCGTTCGAGCAGGTGCAGGTGCAGACGGAGGTCGGCGAGGCCCCGGCCTGGCTGGTCCCCGCCGAGCGGCCGGACGGTCGCTGGGTGATCCAGGTGCACGGGCGGGGTGTGCGACGGCAGGAGACCCTGCGGGCCGTCCCTGTGTTCCACGACAGGGGCTACAGCTGCCTCCTGGTCTCGTATCGCAACGACGGCGACGCGCCGGGAAGCGACGACGGCCGGTACGGACTCGGGGATACCGAATGGCGCGATATCGATGCGGCGATCGGTTTCGCGGCGGCTCGCGGCGCGACGAGCATCGTGCTGATGGGGTGGTCGATGGGCGGCGCGATCGTGCTGCAAACCGCGACGCGTACGGGCTACCCGCACCTGCTCTCCGGCATCGTGCTCGATTCGCCTGTGATCGACTGGGCAGACGTCGTCGCGTTCCAGGGCAGCACGCTTCGCCTGCCCGGCCTCGTTGCCACGGGGGCCATGCAGGTCCTCGGCCGGCGGTGGGGCGGCCGCCTCACCGGCCAGGCGAGTCCGATCGACTTCCGCAGGCTCGACTTCGTGACCCGCGCCGACGACCTCGAGCTCCCCGTGCTCCTGATGCACAGCGATGACGACGGCTACGTGCCCTCGAGCCCGTCGCGCGCCCTCGCGGTTCGCCGGCCCGACATCGTGACCTTTCTACCGTTCACCGTCGCGCGGCACACCAAACTCTGGAACTATGACAGGGAAGGATGGAACGCGGCGATCGGGACCTGGCTCGGCGAACTCGAATCCCCGGCGGAACCGACCGGGCCTGATGATCCGCTCCACCCGGCCGGATAGCGGTCTCAGGGGCGCTCGCGCAGCTTGCGCTTGGTGCGGGCGAGCATCGCGGACATGCCACGGATGCGGAGCGGCGAGACCGCCTGCGTGAGTCCGATGGTCTGCGGGTAGTCGTCCGGCACGGCGAGCACCTCGGCGACGGACAGGCCGTCGAGGCCCTGCGCGAGGATGGACGCGAATCCCCGGGTCGTCGGGGACTCCCTGGGCGCCGTCGCGTGCAGGTGCACCGCGTCCCGGTCGTCGACATCGACGAAGATGAACACGGGTGACTGGCACTCGACGACGCGTTCGAGCAGGTCGGGATGCTCCTGGTACCGGCTCGGAAGCTCGGGGAGTTCATCGGCGAACTCGAGCAGAAGGAGTAAGCGGTCCTTCTGTTCCAGCTCGAGGAAGTCTTCCTGGATCTCGGCCAGTTTCGCGGGCAGTTCGGTGGTGGTCATCAATCAGATCCTGTCCTGGTTCAGCGGGGTTCGGGGGCCGTACCGGCGGCCGCTCCCGTGACGATCGGGACCCGCACGGCGTTGCCCCATTCCGTCCAGGAACCGTCGTAATTGCGCACGTCCTCGAATCCGAGCAGGTGGGTGAGCACGAACCAGGTGTGGCTCGACCGCTCGCCGATCCGGCAGTACGCGATCACGGCATCGTTCTCGCGGAGCCCCGCCTCGCCGCGGTAGATCGCCTCGAGTTCCGCGCGGGACTTGAAGGTCGCATCCGGTGCCGCGGCGCGCGCCCACGGCACGGAGGCCGCAGAGGGGATGTGGCCGCCGCGCAGGGCGCCTTCCTCCGGGTATGCGGGCATCGTGGTGCGCTCCCCGGTGTACTCCTCGGGGGAGCGGACGTCGATGAGCGGGCGGCCGAAGTGTGCGAGCACGTCGTCCTTGAAGGCGCGGATCGGCGCGTCGTTGCGGGGGACGAGGGGGTACTCCGCGGCAGCCACCTCCGTGGCCTCGCGGGTCAGGGCTCCGCCCTCGGCGATCCACTTGTCCCTGCCGCCGTCGAGCAGGCGCACGTCGGGGTGGCCGAAGAGGCTGAACACCCAGAGCGCGTACGCGGCCCACCAGTTGTTCTTGTCGCCGTAGATCACGACGGTGGAATCGCGCGCGATGCCCTTCGAACCCAGGACGGCCGCGAAGGCAGCGCTATCGACGAAGTCCCGCTGGACCGCGTCGTTGAGCTCGGTGTGCCAGTCGATCTTGACGGCGCCGGGGATGTGGCCGCTCTCATAGAGGAGCACGTCCTCGTCGGACTCGAGGACAGTGAGTCCGGCATCACCCTGGTGTTCGCGCAGCCAGGCCGTGCTGACGAGCCGTTCGGGATGAGCGTACGCGGCGAACTTGGCATCCGGATCGAGATCGACGGGCATGGGAACCTCCAGTGGGGCCGGGCGGTGCCCCGGGATCATTTGAACGCGGTTTAGGCTGGTCTTCCGGCCCGCGCTTCGAATGTACGCGGTCCGGCCTGGTCGCGCATTCGTGGTGAAATACTTCAACACGAATGTCCGAAAAGCAGCCCATATGGCCAACCGAGACAGAAACACGGGTATTCCACGATGGTTCCAGAGGCGCCCCGGGCTCCCAGTCGGCTGCATCGGCTCGCGGAACGCTCTCCCGAGATCACGGGGGCCGAAATCGTCGCCGAACTCGTGCCGCCTCCCCAGTTCGAGCACGCCTCATTCGAGTCCTACCGGCCCGATGTGAACTTCCCTTCCCAGCTCGAGGCCGTCGACCGGCTCACGGCCTTCGCCGAGGCCTGGCGACCGCAGCGCCCCGGCGGATTCTTCTCACGTACCCGGAAGGCTCCAGCGCAACTCCCGGGGATCTACCTCGACGGTGGGTTCGGCGTCGGGAAGACCCACTTGCTCGCCGCGCTGTGGCACTCCGCGCCGGGCCCCAAGTACTTCGGCACCTTCATCGAATACACCGCCCTCGTCGGGGCGCTCGGTTATGCTGCGGCGGTCCGGCAGCTCTCCGGGGCGAAGCTCATCTGCATCGACGAGTTCGAACTCGACGACCCGGGCGACACCATGTTGATGACGCGGTTGCTCGGCGAGCTCGTGGCCTCGGGCACCCGGGTCGCCGCGACCTCCAATACGCCGCCGAATTCACTCGGTGAGGGCCGGTTCGCGGCCATCGACTTCCTTCGCGAGATCCGCGCCATGTCCGCGAACTTCGAAATCCTCCGCATCGACGGGCTCGACTACCGCAGGCGCGACATCGAAGGCCACTCCGTCGCCGTCGAGGGACCCGAACTCGACCGGCTCGTCGCGGCGCTCGTGGCCAGGGGAGCGAACGTGACGGAAGACGACTTCGGTTCCCTGATCCGGCATCTCAGCACCGTGCATCCGTCGAAGTACATCAAACTGATCGCCGGGGTCGAGGTCATCGCCCTGACCGACAGCTACCTGTTGACCGACCAGACGGATGCCCTGCGGCTGGTCGCCTTCATCGATCGCGTCTACGACGCCGAAATACCGATCGTCGCGAGCGGGTTGCCCCTCGCGGAGGTCTTCGACGATGAGATGCTCGCGGGCGGCTACCGGAAGAAGTACCAGCGCTCCCAGTCGCGGATGGTGGCACTGACAACGGGCGAGCTCCCTCCGCACGACTGAAACCGGGATCCGTCGCGGCCGAATGCGGCTCTGACGTGCCTGTTTGCCGGAACGGCCCTGTCGAATCGGCGGCTGAGTCAAGCCGGGAAACGCGGAGTCGGGAGATACCGGGCGTCAGGAAACACGATGTTAACACGGTCAACAATCGCGTAACGCGGTCGAAACATCCCTGAGCGTGTGCGGAAACGTGTGCACTCCACACTGTCTCTGTACCTGCCGATACACGCTTCACGCTCACCCTGTGCACGTCGGCGGTCATCCCTGTTAGTTAGAGAGAGGTAACCATATCCATGGTTGAACTGTCGGTCCTGCTGGACGATACGACTGATGCACTTACCACAAACATCAATTCCCTGTGGCTCCTCGTCGCGGCAGCCCTCGTCCTCCTGATGACTCCGGGCGTGGCCTTCTTCTACGGCGGCATGGTCAAGGCGAAGAGCGTCATCTCCATGATGATGATGAGCTTCGGCGCCATGGGCCTGATCGGCGTGCTGTGGGTCCTCTACGGTTACGGCCTGTCCTTCGGACCGCCGCTCATCGGCGGCTGGCTCGGAAACCCGTCCGAGCTGATCGGCCTCAACGCACTCCTGACGAGCGGCAAGGACGGCGGACCCGACCTGGGCGCCCTCGCGTTCGCCGGCTTCCAGGCCACCTTCGCGATCATCACCGTCGCCCTCATCTCCGGAGCGATCGCCGACCGGGCCAAGTTCGGCGCGTGGATGATCTTCGCCGGCGTCTGGGCCACCCTGGTCTACTTCCCGGTCGCGTACTGGGTGTTCAACCTCACGGACGGCTGGGCTCCCTTCCTCCTCAAGGTCAACGACTTCGCCGGCGGCACCGCGGTGCACATCAACGCCGGTGCGGCCGGCCTCGCCCTCGCCCTGGTCCTCGGCAAGCGCGTCGGCTTCAAGAAGGGCATCTCCAAGCCGCACAACGTGCCGCTGACCCTCCTCGGCGCCGCACTGCTCTGGTTCGGCTGGTTCGGCTTCAACGCCGGCTCCGAAGCCGCCGTCGACGGTATCGCCGCCCTCGCCTGGATCAACACCCTCGCAGCACCCGCCGCCGGTATCATCGGCTGGCTGATCGTTGAGAAGATCAAGGACGGCAAGCCGACCATGATCGGTGCAGCATCGGGCGCCGTCGCAGGCCTCGTCGCGATCACCCCCGCGTGTAACATCCTGACCCCGATGTGGGGCATCCTCCTCGGGCTCATCGTGGGCGCCGTCTGTGCCGTCGCGATCGACCTGAAGTTCAAGCTCGGCTTCGACGACTCCCTGGACGTCGTGGGCATCCACCTCGTCGGCGGCATCATCGGAACGCTCTACGTCGGTCTCGTCGGCAACAACGTCGGCCTCCTCCAGACGGGCAGCTTCAACCAGCTCGGCGTGCAGGCCCTCGCGGCATTCGGCATCGGCATCTACTCCTTCGTGATGGCATACGCCATCGGCTGGATCATCCAGAAGACGATCGGCTTCCGCATCACGAACGAAGACGAAGTAGCCGGCGTCGACACCATCGTGCACGGCGAAGAGGGCTACGCGCTCGACGCCGTCTAACCGGCACTTTCTCTGCGCGGGCAGCTGAAACCAGAGCCAGCCGAAACAAGAAGGGGCGCATCCGCGGCACGCGGATGCGCCCCTTCTTGCGTCCGATCCGGTGCCTGTGCACGAGCGGATGCTGACCGTCGACCCAGCAGTCGCCCGTCAGCGCCTGACGGATCGGGTGCGATACAGTGTGGCTGTGTCAGCCATCCGCGGTTTCTTCAGTGCCCTGCGGCGACTCTTCGCGCCGACGAGGCCTCGCAGTGACCGGTCGACGGTTCCGAGCCCTGGTCGAACCGGAGCGGGCGCGACCGTCGAAGTCGACCCGCGGAGTCTTCGTGATGTACAGCTCGCCTACCGGCCGACCCGGAATGCGAGTCCGGACCCTGGAGAAATCGTCTGGACCTGGGTTCCCTTCGAGGAACGTGACGGGCGCGGCAAGGACCGCCCGGTCGTGATCGTGGCCGAGGCGGGCAAAGGGGCCGTCCTGGCCGTCCAGTTGACGAGCAAGGACCGAACCGGGCACCCCGACTATGTGGCGCTCGGCGTCGGCGACTGGGACAGGAGCGGCCGTCCCAGCTGGGTCAACGTGGACCGGGTCTTCATCGTGAACCCGGGCGGCATGCGTCGTGAGGCCGCCAGGGTCGATGCCGCGCGCTACGGGCGCATCGCGACGGTCCTGCGCGGCCGTTACGGCTGGAACTAGGACCATGCCGAGCAGCCACCCGGCCTCGTCGATTGCGCCGCCCCTCGCCGGCCGGGCTGTTGCGAGCCAGCGCTGGTCGCACCTCTGCTTCGTGCATTGGCGCGTGCCGGCCGCCGAGGTCGCACCGCTCCTGCCCGCGGGCCTGGTTCCCGACGAATTCGACGGCACCAGCTGGGTGGGCCTCATCCCGTTCGTCCTGGATCGGGCCACGATCTGGGGCAGCCCACCCATTCCGTACTTCGGGAATTTCGTGGAGGTGAATGTCCGGCTCTACGCCGTCGACGCCGAGGGGCGACGCGGAGTCGTCTTCGTCTCCCTCGAGGCGTCGCGGCTCGCGGCGGTGCTCGCTGCCCGTGCCGCGTTCGCACTTCCGTACATGTGGTCGCGGACGCGGCTGGCCGTCGTGGCGGGCGAGTACCGCTATTCCTCCCTGCGGCACTTCGCAGGCCGGGCCAGGACCGATATCGTCGTCCGGCCGGGGATGGAACCGGTGACCGGTGAACCGCTCGCGGACTTCCTCACGGCGCGCTGGGCGCTTTTCACCCGTGCCAGGGGGCGCACGGTCTACCTCCGTAACCACCACGAGCCCTGGGAGCTCGTCCAGGCCGAGCTCGTGCACCTGGACGACACTCTGCTGGCCGAGGCCGGCTTCCCGGCGCTCAGCGGGCGCGTACCGGATTCGGTGCTGTATTCGCCGGGCGTCACGACCCGTTTCGGAACGGGCTGACCCGTATCACTGGCGGTCCGGCGGCCGAGCGGGGAGCCCATTGACAACAGGACCCCCTCGCCGGTAACGGTCGAGGGGGCCCTGTCGGGCGTTCGGGAAGCCGGGGGACTATGCCCCGCAGGTGACGGTGACTCCGTTGTTGTCGAAGACGCCTGCGCCGTGCTCCGTGCAGAATGCCGCAAGGTTGACGCCCGCGCTGACTGCGACCGCGATCACGATCCCGACGACGATGATGCCGACGACACTGATGATGATTCCGGCGAGGGCGAAGCCGTTGCCGAGTCCTGCCTTCTTCGACTTGACGAAGCCGACGATGCTGACAATGAGCCCGAAGGGCTGCAGCGAGACGAGGGAGAGGATGAGACCGACAATACCGAGGGTCTTGCCGGGGTTGACTGCGGAGGCTACGGGAGTCGTCATGGTGACGGCCTTTCTGTGGGCGCCGGAACCCGGACGGGCAGGCGGCAGATGGGTATGGGGAACCCAGACAGCTGAAGGAACCGGAGGTCGGTCGGGTGATCGTCCGGGTGGCGGCTGCTCGGGTGACGTGCGGCAGCAGAAAGCACGAACGGCAGCAGGGGGCGTCGTGTGCGCTGCGCCGAGAGATCGATGCTGGACAAGAAGGTGCCCTCTGTCGCACTGATGCGCCGGAGGGTTCGCTGGGTCAGTCGTCGGGAACTGTAGTTCTTGTCTGGCTTGGGTCGAGCATGGCACAGCGGACACTCAGAGTGCAAGGAGGATTCTCCACGCTCGCGGCGGCCTCCGGTCGACCCCCGTCGCGACGGGGATCTCGGCTCAGCCGCCCGATCCGAGGAGGCCGGCGCCGAGCACAGCACACGCGATCGCGATGATCAGGAAGACACCCACCCAGAGCAGGCCGGGGATGTGCGTGAGGCGGGCGAGCTGGTCGGCATCCGAGGCTGTGCCGCGGCGGCGGGAGCGTGATCCCTGAAGCTCGAGCACCGTGCGTACGGCGCCGAGAAGAAGGAATGCCGTCACGAGCAGGGCGAAGACGCTCTGCACGAACGCGGAACCGAACCAGGTGACCGCGAAGATCACCGTGGCCGTCGCGAGCACGGACCAGAGTCCGAACCAGTTGCGCACCTGGATGAGAAGCAGGGCGAGGGCCGCGAGCAGGAGCCAGAGCAGTCCGACCGAATACCCCAGGCTCAGGAGCCAGGCCGCACCGAGTCCGAGCAGGGCGGGCGAGGAATAGCCGGCGAGCAGGGTCAGCACCATCCCGAGTCCGCGGGGTTTGCCCCTGCTGACGGTGAGCCCCGACGTGTCAGAGTGCAGCCGGATGCCGTCGAGCTGTCGGCCGCCGAGGGTCGCGACGAGCGCGTGGCCGCCCTCATGCGCGATGGTGACCACATTCCTGCAGGCCCGCCACAACGCCGGGACGAGCACGATGGCGGCCGCGGCCGCGATGGTGAGCCAGGCGGGGATGAGGGGGAGTACATCGTTCCTGGCCGTGACACGTTCCCAGAAGCCGAGCAGGAGATCCATGTTCACAGACTAGGTGGGCGAGGCCATCCGGACGTTGCCAGGGTCAGAGCGCCGGACATGGAAAACGTCCCGCTCCCCTGAAGGCCGGGGCCTGAGGGGGAGCGGGACGCGCTGAACCGGGTGCTTAGGCGCTGGGCGTCGGGTTGGCGGCTGCCACAGAGAAGATGACGACAAGGATGACCACGAAGAGCACGAGGAAGATCGCGCTCAGGATGATGCCGGCCTTGGCGAGGCCGTTGGGGGCGCCGGCCTTCTTGGCCTGGTTGAAGCCGATGATGCTCACGATGAGGCCGGGCAGCTGGAGGTAGGGAATGAAGGCGAGGATGAACCCGACGATGCCGAGGATCTTGCCGGGGGTGGCCGTTGTGGTTTCGACGGAAGTCATGAGAGGAGCCTTTCTGGCTGTTGTACTACTGCTGGGGGGATTACCGGGTGGTGTCTGGAACGGCCGACGACGGACGCACGAGGTCTGCCGCGAGGCGTGCATGCGGCAGGTCGAACGCAGCCGTCGTCGTGCGGCGTTCACGAGTCCCGGGAAGCGAACGATGCGACTCGGTTCACTTCACGGAACAGGACGGGAGTACAGCGCTCTTTCGTGATGAAGACGAAGGAGGGTTCGCTCGGCCGGGGATCCAATGGGATGGTCCTTCGGCTTGAAGAAGAGCTTGGCACAGGACGCACTCAGGTTGGCGGGATTGGACCCCCCAGTACGAGGGTACAAAAAAACCCCGCTCCGGCGGGGTTTTCTCCTGTGTAGGAGTGGGCGATACCGGACTCGAACCGATGACCTCTTCCGTGTGAAGGAAGCGCGCTACCAACTGCGCCAATCGCCCGCGGCGAGCGAATTTTGTTCGACCGCGACTCTCGATACTAGCCCAGACCGGGCGTCTGTCGTGCACCGACGCGCCACCGCACGCTCAAGTTCCGCTCGGTTTGTATATCCGGAAAAGTACCGGTACAGTCTTCAAAGCACGCAGAAATGCGCGCAGTTGCGGATGTGGCGCAGTGGTAGCGCATCACCTTGCCAAGGTGAGGGTCGCGAGTTCGAATCTCGTCATCCGCTCGAATTGAATCGGCCGAAAGGCCGATTCTCTTTGGTATGAACCCGAATACGGTGGATTGGCCGAGAGGCGAGGCAGCGGCCTGCAAAGCCGTATACACGGGTTCGAATCCCGTATCCACCTCCAGTCTTGGAGAACGAAGTTCTTGAAGCACTAGATTTGGGCGATTGGCGCAGCGGTAGCGCGCTTCCCTGACACGGAAGAGGTCACTGGTTCGATCCCAGTATCGCCCACAGAGAAACCCCCGATGACGGGGGTTTTTTCTTGTCCAAATGCGCCCCGTGCAACATACGTGCAATACCGCAACTGCGTATTTTCCAAAGACGAAGACAACGCCCCGTTCGGAGAATTGCCGATCGGGGCGTTGTCTTTTCGCTGGGTTAGGTGGCGGGGATCGGATTCCAGACCGGCACGACCGGCAGTCTTGTACCGAAGTCCACAGCTCTAACAAAATCGTAGTCAGGCATCAACTCGTTCTGAACGGGACTGCGGAGCTTCCATGTAGCCGCCAAATCCTGGCCTGCGGAGTCAGTTAGGCGCAGGTCGAGAACATCAAGCCTCTCCGGACCGACCTTCACGCTCATAGTCATGCTCTCTGTAGAGTTCTGCCAGAGCCGAGCCTTGTATTCCATAGTTGCGTTCATGGGCCAGAGCCTAAACCCACGCAAACACTCACCCGGACTCTCAAGCCGATGGAGCCCGTTTTGGGGGCGTGGTGGTGCTCTGAATGCCGCGAGACAGTGCGCAGCGAGGAATAGCCTGAGCCTCACAAGTCAATCGAGGGGGCATCATGGGGTTCTTTTTCCGTAAGCAGATCAAGCTGGGTAAGACTGCGCATGTGAACGTGTCTAAGTCGGGCATGTCTGTAACCAAGAAGCTGGGCCCGGTGACGCTCAATAGTCGCGGAGGTGGGCGCATACGGCTTGCCAAGGGTGTTTACTTCCGCTTCGGCAAACGCCGCTGAACGACGAAAAGGCACGCCGACCAGGGGGACCGATCGGCGTGCCTTGTAAAGCGTAAGCTTCGAAGTTGTGACTTACCCGACGTTCTGCACTGTGATGCTGGGCGAGCCGACCTCGGATGCTGTGCTGCTGAGCCCGTAAAACTCGGCTTGCACGGTGATGGGGACGCCCACGGTGAGGCCGGACAGGTACCACTCGCGGGATGCACCGCTGGCACCGCCTGCGATGAACAGGTTGGTGTAGTACTTGCCACCTAGGATCTGGCTGTCGCGGGTGACGATGCCGGCGATCGAGTACGTGCCGAGTGCTTCCTGGATGAACGCGCCGAGCACGATGCGGACGCGGCCTGTGGTCGGGGTGATCGTGACTGAGGGTCGGATGATCGGGTCGTCGGTCCAGAGCGTGGCGATCGTCCTCACCACGGCAGAGGTCGCCGTGCTGACGGGGACGAGAGCCGTGAGCGCTGCTACCTGCGCGGTGATCTGTGCCTGCTGTGCGGTCAGCGTGGCCTGTTGGGAGGCGAGCGTGACCTGCTGTGCGGCCTGTGTCGCCTGCGTGTCCTGAATGGACTTGATAACTGGGTTGAACGAGATAGCGATCGACGGCCCAAGTTCGCGCACGTCACGCTCAAGGTTCGCAACTCGTCGCAGTTGCGTGTCTTCGGAGGCGGGCATCTGGTAGCCGATATGTCCTGGATAAGCCATGTTGTGTCCTTCGTTTCAAAGTTGGGTGAGAGTGTGAGGAAGGCCCGCGCCGCGTGTGCAGTGCGGGCCTTCACTAGTTCGGGCAGGCGGGGCTTGTCGGTGATCTAGTCCGAGTAGCCCCGCCTTCGATTCCGTGATCCGGGTAGGAAAGGTAAAAAACCCCAGCGGCGACGTTAACCCTTGCGCCGGCTAGAAGCCGGTCAGAACGATCAGCGCCGTGGGCCGGGAGACTCCGAGAGTCAGGCGCTCGGTGGCCTTGATCTTGACCTTGCCGCTGATGAAGTCGGTTCCGTCCGAGTTGGTCATGTTCAGCGTGACTCCTTCGCGGACGAAGAGCTGAGTGGCGAGCTCGAGGTTGCCCATGACAATGACCCCGGGCAGAATTTGCGTGGTCTGAAGCACGGGGGTGCCCCACACATCGGAGACGGTCGACTGGCCGGGATCGCCGAGGACGTAGTTGCCCAGGGTGTTCTTGGTGCGGCGGATCGCGCTCCAGGTGCTCGGGTTGATGATGATCAAGTCCGGCTCGCAGAAGCTCGGCCCGTTACGCAGGTCGGTGATGCCCTGTTCGATGATGTCGAGCGCCGTGTCAGCGGCACCCTTCGCGCGGGACAGGGTGCCGGGGGTGTTGAGCAGGCCGAGGAGGTTGTCTCCGAGGCCATCCCCGTTGAGTACCTGGTAGTTCTCGCAGTCAGTGATGAGGCGTTGCAACTCGACCTCGGTGTAGGAAGAGAACGTCGCGAAGTCGGCCAGCAGTTCATCGACAACTGTCGTGAAAATGCCGATCTTTCGCGCTGCGAGAATCGTCGGCACAGTCGTCAGCGACACCTCGGGCATCTGTGCGCCAGCGTGCACAGTGGTTGCACCGGCTGTGCGGTCCACGGTCGGGATGCTGGCGTTCGTGCCCGCTGCGCCCAGGTCGGTGTAGGTGACGGTCGCGCCGCCTGCGATGACGGCCACGAGGACGTTCTCAGCGCCTGCAGCGGTGCCACGGTAGAGGCGGTATCCGTTGGCTCCAGTGATCGCGGTCCAGTTGATCGTTTGCTTCTGTGCGGCGGTGAGGGTCGTGGTCAGTTCGTTGGACGCGAGAGTCTCGCCGCTCGTGTTCACAGCAGAGAGCTTCCAGAAGTAGGTGCCGGCCGCGAACGTACCGCCCGCTGCTGCCACACCGAGGCTGATGACAGGGGTACCAATCCCGGCCGCGTTGCTGACGTGGGTCAGAAAGTCGACTGACGGCCCGGTCATCGGGGTCGAGGGGATGTGTTCCAGGAGCCGCGTAGGTTCATGCAGACGGGTCACTGTACCGACGTAGGCCGCGGGGAGCTGCGTCCGAGTTGCGTCCGACGACGCTGCATCCTTGAGTTCAATGCGGAGATTCTGGCCGCTCTTCGCGGCCATGTAGAGGCCCTGCTGCATCTCGGGGGAGAGCTTGATGTTCGGCGTGGCGAGGCCCTTGACGGCGCGTCCGCTGGCCGCTGCGGACTGGAACGAGCTGTTCATGGACTCGCCGCCGCCCATGAGGCGGTTGGCATTGGCGTGGATCTCAAGCGCATCCGTGTGGCGCTTCATCTCGAGGGAGAGGGCGTCGAGTCGGTTCATCTTCTCGGCGTTGGTGAGGGTGGCGTTCGCATCAATAGCTTTGGCCTTGGTACGAATGTCTTCGAGTGCGCGTTTGGCTTCGATCGGGCTGGACATGGAAGTTCTCCAAAAGTGGGGTGAAGTTGGGGGCACGGGCGCGGATCGCGGCGATGCCTGCGAAACATGCGCGGTCTGTCAGATAGACGGCGCGGCTTGTTAGAGACGGTGGCGATTCGGCGGGAGTTCAACCGGGGAGCTGGGAGGTTCTGACACCTGCGAGCTGCGCGGCCTTACGGCGGCGGAACGGGCACTAACTCGAACATTGTGATTGTAGCATGGAATTACGATAGTGATGGACCGGACACGCGATTGTTTTAGAATGCGTGTCCGGTCCTGTACGGGCCGCTAACGCGACGGGCTGGCTACTCGGGCGCGCGATCCGGGCAGTGATCGCCGTGCGTCCAGCCGGTCACAGAGGGGAAGCCATAGGCATCCTTGCGCTCGATGACCGGGACCGCGTAGCAGTGGATGCACGGGGCCATGATGATCTTGGATCGCAACATGGCCTGGTGCTTGGCGGTTGCCAGCTCGAGGGCAATGTCGAGGTCGTCGTCGCTCATCGTTTCGCCACGTAGCTCGACTGGATCGCGCGGCAGTGTCCGCACTTCTCACCCTCGACGGGCCGCTCGCAGCGGATGCACAAGCGCGTCACGACGGGGGCCGGCGTCTCGGGGGTGTCGTAGTCGATGCCTGCCTCCATGCGGGCATCGATCGACTTGAACAGGGCCGTGAGGTCCGGGCGAGGAATGCCCATCGACTCGTTGGCACACTTGATTTCAAACGCGGTTGGTGTGGGCATTAGCGGTTTCCTTCGGTTGGGGTTGAGTTGTGCGAGGGGGTACTGCAGGAGTTGAGCCAGATTTTCAAGAGGGGGTGCACAGGTTGAGACGGAACACGCGAGACTCCACCATGGTTCGCATTTGGGCCGCGGGTAGCGATTTTCGAGGCCCCGCCCCGTGAGATAAAAACAGGGTAAAAACTCACGCACGCACGCGTCACTGACTCACGGTACGGAGTGAGACGAGCCCTAGGGATGAAGTGGCGGGGGGACCCCCCTACGTCGTAGTGACAGACGCGAGACAGCACTCCCTCACGGTGCCGGTGGATGAATCTGTTTGCGATTGCGGCCGGCCTGGGTGCGTCATGACTCTCCGCGCTTCGGGTTGCCGAATCCACCGTCACGCGAGGCCGTCTTACGGCTGTGGTGTGACGCGGACATGGCGCACATATTCGCGTAGTCGAAGCCAAGCGGCCCCTTTGGTCCCCGGCCGTCTCGATGGTCGACCTGCGTGGCATCGGGACGCTTCCACGAGGGCAGTGCTGCACACTCGTCGCACTCACACTGTGGGTGGTAGTGCAGGTACTTCTTGGCATGCTCTGCCCAGCGCGTGTCGTATCCTCGGCTGGTCCGTGAGCCTCGACGCACCTCGGTTTCTTTGTGCGTCTCTGCTGCGCACTCCGGGCATTTGCCGCCCCCGTAGACGAGAGATCCGCAACGGTTCGTGCACAGGCTCGGGGGTGAGATGGGGCTCATGATGTGGTTTCCTTCTTCTGGTTGCGTCGGTATCGCTTGCCCGCCCAGATACCAGCCGGGGGCCTGTCGAATTCCCCATAGGCCGCGCAGAGGTCATACACGGGGCATGAGCGGCAGATGCTGGCGAGGGTGTGCGGCGGCGTGTCGTCGAGGATGAACCTGTCGTCTGCCTGACACGCGGGGTCGGTGTCCTGCATGGCGATCGACAGGGCCTCGAATGCGTCCGTTGCGCGGCTCATGCTGCTACCCCTGACAGGTCTAGGGGGGTGTCAGGTGTGTCAGTTGTGTCAGGTTGAACAGTTGAAGAGAGAGACTGACTCGACAAACTGACACTTCTGACACTTCTGACGGGGGTGTAGAACCCGCGGCGGGGACGTTCGAGGCGTCCGGCCTCGACTGCACGGCCCAGGTACTTGTCGAGTTGTGCCGATGGAATGTCCGGCATGAGGCCCTTTAGGTCATTGTTGGTGAGGCCTTCGGGATTACGCCCAACTACCTCGATCACCTCTGCCATGCGATCGCCCACACCTGCCGTGCGCTTGCTTGTCTCAGCGGCTTGTGCTGCTGCTGCGAGGTCGTGCCCGTCGAGTTCCCACACTCCGGATTCGCTCACGGTCAGGGCGTATTCACCCTCGGCGGCATCTCTCGATGTCACCTGCAGGGTGGCGCGCTTGTCGAGCCTGTCGCGCTTGAGGAGCATTACCGTGTCAGCGGCTCCCGCGATGCCCTGAGTGCCGCTCACAGCGTCGAGGAAGTCACCTCCGTCCGCTTTGCGCGTGTGGTGCACAATGACGAGGCTTGACCCTGGCACGGCGTCACACGTCGCTTTGAGGGCTGAGAGCATCTTGTAGTCGTGACCGTATGCGCTCTCGTTGCCAGAGGCTGCGGGCATGACCTTGCCGAGCGTGTCGAGGATGACGACAGGATCGAGGCCGGCGTGCTTGGCTACGTAGTTGCGGATCGTCTCGATGACGCTTGACCCGTCCATGCTGGTGATGAATTCGAGGCGGTGCGAGATCTCGGACGGGTTCAACTTGGTCAGACGGTCCTGAAGTCGACGCTGACCGTCCTCAAGGGCGAGGTAGAGCACAGGGCGAGGCGCACCGACTGGCAGCACGCCGAACGCGTTACCGCCGCTGCTGAGCTCGACGCCCAGACCCAACACCATCCACGACTTGCCGATCTTGGGCGCGGCCACGAGTAGGGTCATGCCCTCGGGGATAATCCCGGGAACCACGTACTTGGTCGGCGGGAATACCTGCTGCATGAGCCATGCTGCGTTGAATGACGAGGGCGCGTTCATCGTGTACCTCCTGCGTAGATCTCGGCGCGGATGATCTCGCGTTCGGCGTAGCTCGGGCCGATCTTGATGGGCAGGCGAGGGTTGAAAACCGCCTGGTAGTAGCGATCGCGGTCGGCTTCGACCTGCTGTAGGCGGTAGACCATCTGCGCCATGCCGTCTGCGTGCCCGATCGTGTAGAACGCGGCTAGGGCGGGAGTCAGGTCCTCGAGTCCCAGCTCGCCACTCTTGAGCCGCCAGAGGGTCGCGTCGAGCGCCTTCTCGACGGTCGCGCCGATCAGCGTGGCGGGTTTTGCCGGGTTGGACTGACCGGGCTTTAGGCTGGTGGTGGTTGCGGTAAGCGTGAGATCCTGGGCCGCCACATTTACCGTGTGGCGGCTTTCTCGTTCCTTGGTCACTCGGATGCGCCCCCGAAGTTGAGCGAGCGCCCGAAGGTGTCGAGGCTCGTCGTGCTCACCCGAATCAGCTTCGGACCGAACCTCTTCGCAACGATGCGCCCCTGAGTGATCCACCGCCGGACCGTCTTCGTGCTGCACTGGAACTGTTCGGCGGCATCCTGGATGGTGATCCATCCTGTAGTCGTTTCGGCGGGCATTGTGGCGCTCCTTAAATGCAAAAAAGGCGCAGGTCTGACCTATTGGTCGAAACTGCGCCTTAACTGAAAAAAGCGCCCCCGGGTGGGAGCGCTCCTTAAATGGAAATAGCTCCCCGAAGGGAGCTATTTATGTGTTGAGTTGTGGGGGGTTTTACCCGTTAAATGACGAACGCCTCAGGATCCGGGCAGAGTCCTAAGGCGTGAGGCCAACACTACGCTCGAATATACATTCGCGTCAAGTGCTGTCCAGAAATGGGCACAAAAAAAGCCCGGAATGAAATCCGGGCGCGGAAGAATGCCGCACGCCGAGTATGCGGGTATCCGGGTGCGCGTGTCAAGTCGCGTCCCAAAGAGGGCATAAAAAAAGCCCAGACGCTAGTCCGGGCATACTTCTCGAGCACGTGGTGATTTTCCGCCATGGCTGGGCGTCTTGTCAAATCGTGTCCGGTAGCGGGCACAAAAAAAGCTCCGACCTGGAAATTTCGACAGGTGCAGGAACTTGAGTCGAGTCTGTCGTTTGCCCTCCGCCTTGTCAAATCTTGTCCGCATGCGGGCAAGAAAAAACCCCCATCCGCAGACGAGGGCGTTGATAGACCGGTGGTTACTGTGGTGCCAGTATTGCATTCTTGTGGGCAGAATGTCCAATCCTGCCCACAAACGGGTGCCCCGGCATACTCTCGCAGGCCGGGGCGTTGTCAAGCTTGGGTTAGGCGGCGGTTGGGAGATCAGCGACCCACTGCGAAGCGTCCATCTTGAGCGCCTTACCAACCAACATCATGTTGCTAACCCTGAAATCGCGGTCGCCCTTAAGCATGCTGTCGAGGGTATCGCGGCGAATTCCGGTGTCCTTGGCGAGAGCGGCAACGGTGACTCCGGCTGCCGCTCTTGCCGTTTCCATTCTGCGGGCGACTGTTGCCGTGAAGGCAGAAGTAGTCTCCGGCGTCACGAAATCGGCCCGCCAGTTGGGCATGCCCTCAAGCCAGGCGCGGAGGTCGCTCTCGAGGATGACGAGGGTCTTGCGGCCGACCCTGCGAGCCACCAACTTGCAGGCGTTGATAGCGACCTCGATGTCAATGCGGGTGACTCCGGCTGCGGCTGCGGCATCGGCAATGCTGAAACCAATTGCTGCCTTGGTGCTGAATTCTAGTGTTGCGTTAGAGTTAGAAATGGTCTTGCCTTTCGTTGTGAGGTGGGATCAGCCCCTGGACTTTTACCCGGTCCAGGGGCGCTTCTGTAACCGCCGAGTGGCGGCTAAGCCTGTGCGAGGTCGCTCATACGCTGTGCGAGTTCAGCGTCACGACCTGCTGTGTGTTGGTAGCGCATGGCAGCGGCCACGGTCGAGTGCCCTAGCCGCTCTTGCAGCTCCTTGAGGGTCGCGCCCGCAAGTGCCGCTCTCGTCGCCCCGTAGTGGCGCAGAGCGTGCCACGGCATGTCCTGACGGCCTGCAGCCTTGCGGGCCGGATACCAATGCTTCGCGAACGTACTTTGCGCTAAGTGCGAGATCCCGTCGGATGCGGGATAGAGGAGGGCATCGGGGGAGCGGTTCACGTTGTCGCGCAGATGGTCGACGACGATCTGCTGCACGTGCGGCGGCAGGACGATCGAGCGCACGCCGGCCTCGCTCTTGGTCTTACCCACGGTGAAGCCTTCGCCCGTGGTCGAGGTCACTGCTCGGGACACCTTCACGACGACGTGATCGACTCTCGGGCCGTCCATCGTGACCACAATGTCACGACGGCGTAACTCGGTCAGTTCGCCGTAACGGCATCCGCCCCATGCCGCGATGATGACCGCTGCACGATAGCGGGGCGTGATGGTGTCGAGGATCTTCTGCAACTCGCTCGGGGTGGGTGGCTCGACTGTGCGCCCGGTGACGGCGTTCTGTGCTCCCCGGATCATGCAGGGGTTGATGTTGATCTTCCCGTCCTCAACGGCTGTCGCCAGGACGGCCTTGAGGAACCCATAGGCGCGTGCTGCCTGCGTCCTGGTGCCGCTCTCGGCTTGGAGCGCGTACCAAGTGCGGATCATCTCGGGGGTGAGCGCGCTCAGTCGCTCGCCAGCTAGAGAAACGAGGGCGGTGTCGAGTAGCCGCTGATACTCGGAACGGGTGCGGGGCCTGAGCGGCTCGCCGTGGCGATTCATGCGGGTCGAGAGCCACTGTGCCGAGTAAGTGGCGAGAGTCTCGGCCCGTGCGCTCTTGGCGGCATCCGCTCGGCCCGTGTCCATAGGGCTCCATTGCCCCGTGTGCAGCTTGGCCTGCTGGATCGAGAGCCAGCCTCGAGCGTCAGTCTTGTTGTCGAACGTCTGCGGGGCGTTGTGACGCTCACCGTCCGGCCCCACATAGGACGCCTGGATTCGTCCAGACGGAAGGGTGCGAACCGCGCCGAATGACTCTCGCCGTTTGCGCTTGGGAGGCGAAACTGTTTTCACCATGGGGCTCCAATCGGGTTCATTCGTGCAATATCGTGCAATATCTCGTGTCCACTTGTATCCTTCAGCGGGTAACAGTGACACTACGGTATTGCATGGTCAAACTGCATCATTGCGGGGCAAAATGGGCTAAAACACCCGTGTTCTGGGGGGTGTGAGTCAGTAGCGCTAATACTGGTTCGATCCCAGTATCGCCCACAGATAAACCCCCGGTTACCCCGGGGGTTTTTTCGTTTAACGTCCACCGGAATGGGGATACCGGTCCGGAGCCTGGTGCAGCACTCTCAAGGGGGAGGTTCGCCATGAATTCGCACACGGTGCCGCACGGCATCCGGTTCGGCCGCCGGGCGACCGATTTCCCGGCCGTCGTCGGCGCTGACGTCACCGACCGCCCGGGCGCCAGCAGGGCCCCCCGTCGCGGGGTGCCGGCAAGCAGGTACCTGCCGCCGCAGGACTGGGACCGCCTGCTCATCGCCGATGCGCAAGGACTGCCCACCCTGTACCTCGCCGCCGACGCCGGTGAATTGTGGCTGACGGAGCCCAGCACCGGCCGGGTCGTCGCGCTCGGCAACAGCCACCTGCGCGGCCTCGGCATCTGGAGCTTCTGGCTGCACAATGTCGACCAGCGCACGATCGTCGCACGGGAGGGACTCCTCCAGCCCGGTTCGGTCGTCGCGCTCGTCCGCGAGCAGGCGCACGGGTCCGGCCCCCGTGGGATCGCCGTCCACGCTGCGACCGGGCGCCCGGTCGGCCACGTCAGCCCGCGGATCGCCGCCGGGCTCTCCCCGCTCCTCGACGGCGGAGCGGGGCTCCTGGCGGTCACCCTCGCATCCGATCCGACTCTCGCCCGTGACCGGCCAGGGCTCGTCAAGGTGATCGCCTGTTCACCGGACGTCATCGGGCATCTCTTCCGCCGGCTGCCGCAGGGGGCACCCGTGCCGTTGCGTGCGCACGACACCGTCCTCGTGGCCTGAGCCTGGCAGCCGCCCGAGCCGCACGGGAATCCCGGTCGCGACCGCGCCGCTAAAGTTGGAGGGGTTCGCACAATACTGAGGAGTACTACACGTGGCTGACGGCTTTGAGCTTTTCACCGACCGGTCTGTTGTCGCAATGCGCGTCAACGGTGAGCTCAAGGATCTCGCCGCAACGCTGACCCAGACGGATGTCGTGGAACCCGTGACGATTTCGTCGCCGGATGGCCTGAACATCCTCCGCCACTCGGCAGCGCACGTGCTCGCCCAGGCGGTGCAGAACGTCAACCCGGCGGCGCGCCTGGGGATCGGTCCGCCCGTGACGGACGGCTTCTACTACGACTTCGATGTCGAGGTGCCGTTCACGCCAGAAGACATCAAGGCGCTCGAGAAGGCCATGGACCGCATCATCCGCCAGGGCCAGCGTTTCGTGCGGCGCGTCGTGACCGATGACGACGCCAGGGCCGAATTCGCCGCGGAACCGTACAAGCTCGAGCTGATCGGGCTGAAGGGCGGCGCCGTCGCGGCCACCGCGGACAACGAATCGGTCGAGGTCGGCGGCGCCGAGCTCACCATCTACGACAACGTCGACCCGAAGACGGGCGAGACGGTCTGGAAAGACCTCTGCCGTGGCCCGCACCTGCCGAACACCCGCATGATCGGCAACGGATACTCGCTGACCAGACTCGCCGCCGCATACTGGCGCGGCTCGGAGAAGAACCCGCAGCTGCAGCGCATCTACGGGACCGCCTGGCCGACCAAGGACGAGCTGCGCGCCTTCCAGGCTCGCCAGGAGGAAGCCGCCAAGCGCGACCACCGCAAGCTCGGCCAGGAACTCGACCTGTTCTCCTTCCCGGAGGAAATCGGTTCCGGACTGGCGGTCTTCCACCCCAAGGGCGGGATCATCCGCGCGGAGATCGAGAACTACATGCGCGAGCAGCTGCTCGCGAACGGCTACGACCTCGTCAACACCCCGCACATCACCAAGGCGCACCTGTTCGAGACCAGCGGGCACCTGCAGTGGTACAAGGACGGCATGTTCCCGCCGATGCACCTCGATGAAGAGGTCGACGCGGAGGGGAACATCACCCGGCAGGGCCAGGACTACTACCTCAAACCGATGAACTGCCCGATGCACAACCTCATCTTCAAGGCGCGGGGCCGCAGCTACCGCGAACTTCCGCTGCGTCTGGCCGAATTCGGAACCGTCTACCGGTACGAGAAGAGCGGAACGCTGTCCGGCCTCACCCGGGTGCGCGGGCTCACCCAGGACGATGCCCACATCTACGTCACCGCGAGCCAGGTGAAGGCGGAAGTCGCCAGCCAGCTCGAGTTCGTCTTCGAGACGCTGCGGGGATACGGGCTCACCGATTTCTACCTCGAACTCTCCACCAAGGACCCGGTGAAGTTCGTCGGCACCGACGAGCAGTGGGACGAGGCAACCGAGACCCTCAGGCAGGTCGCCGTCGAGTCCGGGCTCGAACTGGTCAGCGACCCGGGCGGAGCGGCGTTCTACGGCCCGAAGATCTCCGTGCAGGCCAGAGACGCGATCGGCAGGACCTGGCAGCTCTCCACGGTCCAGCTCGACTTCAACCAGCCGGAACTCTTCGACCTGGAGTACACCGCCTCCGACGGGACCCGCCAGCAGCCGGTGATGATCCACCGTGCCCTGCTCGGCTCCATCGAGCGCTTCTTCGCTATCCTCCTCGAGCACTATGCCGGCGCCTTCCCGGTCTGGCTGTCCCCGGTCCAGGTCGTCGGCATCCCCGTCGCCGAAGCGTACGAGGACTATCTCGGTGATGTCATCCGGCAGCTGAAGGCACTCGGGGTGCGCGCCGAACTCGACACCTCGAGCGACCGGATGCCCAAGAAGATCCGCACCCACACCAAGGCGAAGGTGCCGTTCCAGCTGATCGCAGGCGAAGACGACCGGGCGGCCGGATCGGTGAGCTTCCGCTTCAGGGACGGTACCCAGGAGAACGGCATCCCCGTCGTGGATGCGATCGCCCGTATCGTCGACGCGATCGCAACGAAGGCGCAGGTCTGAGATGGACGCCGGAGACGAGACGATCGAATCGTCCAGCGACTTCGCGGCCGTACCGGATGCCTTCCAACGGTTGTGGACGCCGCACCGGATGGTCTACATCCAGGACGGCACGCAGCCGCACGCCGACGCCTGCCCGTTCTGCCTCGCCCCGGCGATGACCGACGAGAAGGCGCTCATCGTCGCCCGCGGCACGCACGCGTACGTGCTCCTCAACCTGTTCCCCTACAACAGCGGCCACCTGCTCGTCTGCCCGTACCGCCACATTGCGACCTATGACGAAGCAACGCCAGAGGAAGTCGCCGAGATCGGTAGTCTGACCCAGGTGGCGATGCGCGTGCTCGCCGTGACCTCCAACTGCGACGGCTTCAACATCGGGATGAACCAGGGCAGGGTCGCCGGAGCGGGCATCGCCGAACACCTGCACCAGCACATCGTTCCGCGCTGGGCCACAGACTCGAACTTCTTCCCGATCATCGCGAAGACCAAGGCCATTCCGCAGCTGCTCGGCGACGTCCGCCGGATGGTCGCGGACGGCTGGCCGCGCGACGAGGACTAGCTCCACCCATCCCTACCATTCCCGCTCCCGCAGCCGCTGCTCGCGGAGTTCCCACCAGACGCAAGGAATAGAATTCACGTTATGACTGAAACAACATCCATCGAGCAGTTTGGTTCGAGCCGCGTCAAGCGCGGACTCGCCGACATGATGAAGGGCGGCGTCATCATGGACGTCGTCACTGCAGCCCAGGCCCGCATTGCCGAAGATGCCGGAGCCGTCGCCGTCATGGCGCTCGAGCGCGTTCCCGCGGACATCCGCTCCCAGGGCGGCGTCGCGCGGATGAGTGACCCGGACCTGATCGACAGCATCATCGCCGAGGTCTCCATCCCCGTGATGGCGAAGGCCCGCATCGGTCACTTCGTCGAGGCGCAGGTCCTGCAGGCGCTCGGCGTCGATTACATCGACGAGTCCGAGGTCCTCAGCCCGGCCGACTATGTGAACCACATCGACAAGTGGAAGTTCGACGTGCCGTTCGTGTGCGGCGCGACCAACCTCGGTGAGGCGCTCCGCCGCATCAACGAGGGTGCCGCGATGATCCGGTCGAAGGGCGAGGCCGGCACCGGCGACGTCTCGGAGGCGACCAAGCACATCCGCACCATCAACGCCGAGATCAAGCGCCTCGCTTCGCTCAGCAAGGACGAGCTCTACGTGGCGGCCAAGGACCTGCAGGCGCCGTACGAGCTCGTCGTCGAGATCGCCGCGACCGGCAAGCTCCCCGTCGTGCTCTTCACCGCGGGCGGCGTGGCCACCCCTGCAGACGCCGCGATGATGATGCAGCTCGGCGCGGACGGCGTCTTCGTCGGCTCCGGAATCTTCAAGTCCGGCAACCCGGAGCAGCGCGCCAACGCGATCGTCAAGGCCGTCACCTTCTTCGACGACGCCAAGATCGTCGCCGAAGTTTCTCGCGGCCTCGGCGAAGCCATGGTCGGCATCAACGTGTCCGACCTCGCGGCACCGCACCGCCTCTCCGAGCGCGGCTGGTAGCTCGAACAGGTGACGGTAGGAGTACTCGCCCTCCAGGGCGACTTCCGCGAGCATGCGCAGGTGTTGCGCACCCTCGGAGCGGACGTCGTCCTGGTGCGCCGACCAGAAGAACTCGCCCGCGTCGACGGGCTCGTGATTCCGGGCGGCGAATCCAGCGTGATGGACAAGCTCGCGCGGGCCTTCGGCCTCGCCGATCCCTTGCGCGCCGCCGTCAGGGCCGGCCTCCCGGTCTACGGGACCTGCGCGGGACTGATCATGCTCGCGGACACCGTCGTCGACGGCATTCGCGGCCAGGAGAGCATCGGCGGCCTCGACATCAGCGTCCGGCGCAATGCCTTCGGCTCCCAGACGCAGTCCTTCGAGACCGATCTGGAGGTACCGGTGCTCGGCGATGCGCCGGTGCACGCGGTGTTCATCCGCGCCCCGGTCGTCGATACCGTCGGTCCGAAGGCAAGGGCCCTCGCGCGGCTCGCCGACGGCCGCTGCGTCGCGGTCGAGCAGGGGCGCCTGCTCGGCACCTCGTTCCACCCGGAGATCACGGGGGAGCACCGCTTCCACGAGTACTTCCTCGGAACGGTCGCGGCCGCCCGCTTCCTCGGCTGATCCGGCCGGGGTTTCCCGCCTGCCGGCTGCGGGACTAGGGTTCTGGCATGAGTCAACGATGATGAGATATGTAGCCCTGCTCAGGGGAATCAATGTCAACGGCATAACCGTGGCCATGAATGATCTCGTGAAGACCTTCGAGGGCCTCGGCTACTCGGACGTCAAGACGGTGGTCGCGAGCGGCAACGTCGTCTTCACAGTCGACGAGGCGGCCGAGGCTTCACCGGACGCGATCAAGAGCCGGATCGAGGCGGCGTTGTCGGAGCGCTTCGATTACGAGGCCTGGATTGTGCTGATCGACGAGGCAGAACTCGCCCGCGAGGTGCGGTCCTACCCGTTCCCGGAACGGGAGGGCTGGCACGCCTACGTCATGTTCGGTTCTGACCCCTCCCACCTCGCGGAGCTCGCCGGCCATGCCAGGGAGCTCGACCAGGCGGACGAGCGGATCGAACTCGGCCACGGCGTCCTCTACTGGGAGGTCCGGCGTGCCGTCGGAATCAAGAGCGCCTTCAGCAAAAAGAGCGCCAAGGTGAAATACCGCGCCACGACGACGACCCGCAACCTGAACACCCTGCAGAAAATCATCACGCTCTGATCCTCCCTGCTTCGTCAGGGCGTCCGCCACGCCTGCCGGACGGCTCCGGCGGGGCGGATCGGGCACCTCGGGTTAGACTGGCCAACAGCGCATTGGTGCGACGAATTCGCTTTTCTGCCACTGGCGGCAGACGGCCGGCACCACAATCAGACAGCCAAGCACGACAACGGGAGATTCATGTCCGGACATTCCAAGTGGGCGACTACCAAGCACCAGAAGGCGGTCACCGACTCACGGAGGGCCAAGGCCTTCGCCAAGCTGATCAAGAACATCGAGGTCGCCGCTCGGATGGGCGGCGCCGACCTGTCGGGTAACCCGACGCTTGTGGATGCGATCCAGAAGGCCAAGAAGACTTCGGTCCCCAACGAGAACATCGACCGTGCGGTCAAGCGCGGAGCCGGCCTCGCCGGCGTCGTCGTCGATTACACCACGATCATGTACGAGGGCTACGCCGCAAACGGCGTCGCCATCATGATCGAGTGTCTCACCGACAACAAGAACCGCGCTGCGGCTGAAGTCCGCACGACGGTCAGCCGCAACGGCGGCAACATGGCCGACCCGGGCAGTGTTGCCTACAACTTCCACCGCAAGGGAATCGTCGTCGTCTCCAAGGCGAACGGCGTGACCGAAGACGACGTTCTCGGCGCGGTCCTCGACGCGGGTGCCGAAGAAGTCGTCGACGAGGGGGAGACCTTCGAGGTCTTCAGCGAGGTCCAGGACCTCGTGGCAACCCGTACGGCACTGCAGGCCGCCGGAATCGACTACAACTCGGCCGATATCGCCTTCGTCCCGCAGCTCACGATCGACGTCGACGCGGAGACCGCTCGCAAGGTGTTCAAGCTCATCGACGCACTCGAGGAACTCGACGACGTGCAGAACATCTACAGCAACTACGCCGTGTCTGCCGCAGTCTCCGCTGAGCTCGAAGCCGAGAACGAGTAGTCAACGGTGGCCGTGCGGGTGCTCGGAATCGACCCCGGGCTCACCCGTTGCGGCGTCGGTGTCGTCGACGTCGCGCCGAACCGCACGGCTACCCTCGTCGACGTCACCGTGTTGCGCAGTTCGCCCGACCTGCCACTCGAGCAGCGCCTGCTGCTGCTGAGCCGAGGACTCGAGGAGATGATGGACCGGCATAAGCCGGCCTTCGTCGCGATCGAGCGCGTCTTCGCCCAGCACAACGTGCGCACGGTGATGGGCACCGCCCAGATCAGCGGGGTCGCCCTCCTGCTCGCCGCCCAGCGCGGCCTCACGGTCACCCTGCATACCCCGAGCGAGGTCAAGGCGGCGATCACCGGCTACGGCTCGGCCGACAAGGCCCAGGTCGGCGCCATGGTCGCCCGCGTGCTCGGCCTCAGCGAGGTCCCGAAACCGGCGGATGCCGCGGACGCACTCGCACTGGCCATCTGCCACGCCTGGCGAACCGGAGCATCAGGAGGCACCCTTCCGACGACGGACGGACTCGCGGGCGGCGCACTCACGCCGGCACAGGCTGCGTGGCGCGCCGCGGAGCGCGGAGCGGCAGCGTCGGCGGTGCCCCGTAGGCTTAAGCGATGATCTCTTCCGTACGTGGACTCGTCCTCACCGCCGTTGGCTCGACGGCGGTGCTCGAGGTCGGGGGAGTCGGGCTCGCCGTGCAGGTGACGCCGACGACCGCCCTCGGCCTCCGGCACGGCAGCGAGGCGCGCCTGCTGACAACCCTGCTGGTCAGGGAGGACTCGCTCACCCTCTACGGTTTCGCGACCGCCGACGAGCTGTCCGTCTTCGAACTTCTCATCGGCGTGACAGGGGTCGGCCCGAAGTCCGCGCTCGGCGTACTCGCCGTGCTCACCCCGAACCAGGTGGCCCAGGCCGTCGCAGGTGAAGACGACGCCGTCTTCCGCAAGGTCAGCGGCATCGGGCCGAAGACCGCGAAGCTCATCATCCTGTCCCTGGCCGGCAAGGTCGTGGTTTCGGCCGTCGACGGCGCACCCCGCACCAGGCGTCCTGCCGTGGCAAGCCCCGCAGCGAGCGTCCAGGCCGCCCTGATCGGCCTCGGCTGGTCCGAGCGCGTCGCGGAGGAAGCCGTCAGGGAGACCCTCGCCGAGGCCGCCGAACCCGACCTGATCGGTGTCGCCGCCCTGCTGAGGCTCGTCCTCGCCCGGCTCGGACCGGCGCACCAGGCTTCGGAGGACCGGCAGTGACATCGGACCAGTTCGCGGCGACGCCGGACCCCGGGGTCGAGCTCACGAGCCCACTGCTCGAGGGTGAGGCCGAGCTGGCATTCGAGGGCGCGCTCCGCCCGCGGAGCCTCGCGGAATTCGTCGGCCAGCAGAAGGTGCGCGGCCAGTTGCAGCTCATGCTCACCGCCGCAACGATGCAGAATCGCACACCAGACCACATCCTGCTCGCCGGCCCTCCCGGCCTCGGCAAGACAACGCTCGCCATGATCATCGCCTACGAGGGCAACCGCCCGCTGCGCATGTCGAGCGGTCCGGCCATCCAGCACGCCGGCGACCTGGCAGCGGTGCTGTCCTCCCTCGTGCCAGGCGAAGTGCTCTTCATCGACGAGATCCACCGGATGGCGAGGTCCGCAGAGGAGATGCTCTACCTCGCAATGGAGGACTTCCGCATCGACATCATGGTGGGCAAGGGCGCAGGCGCCACGTCCGTGCCGCTCGACCTCGCCCCATTCACCCTCGTCGGCGCGACGACACGGTCCGGGATGCTCCCGAACCCGCTTCGCGACCGGTTCGGGTTCACGGCGCACCTCGAGTTCTATGCCAGCCAGGAGCTGGAACAGGTCCTCGCCCGCGCGGCGACCATGCTCGACCTCGACATCGACAGGGAGGCCATCGCGGAGATCGCCGGTCGCTGCAGGGGAACGCCGCGTATCGCGAACCGGCTCTTGCGCAGGGTGCGCGACTACGCCCTCGTCCATGGCGGTGCCGCCGACCTGGCGGCCGTCCACGCGGCCCTCGAGCTCTACGACGTCGACCCGATCGGCCTCGACAGGCTCGACCGCGAGGTCATGAACATCATCCTTACCCGTTTTGGGGGTGGGCCGGTCGGACTGAACACCCTCGCCGTCTCGGTGGGGGAAGAAGCCGAGACCGTCGAGTCGGTCGTTGAGCCGTTCCTGGTACGGATAGGCTTCCTCACGCGCACCCCGCGTGGCCGCGTGGCGACGGCAGCCGCCTGGCGGCACTTCGGGCTCGCCGATCCGAACGACGTCGGCCGCCAACCCGCCCTTCCGCTTGATGACCTATAATTCGATGTGGTTCGCTCCGAGCCGCATGTACGCACACGCTTCGGCCACCGCGCCGCAACTGAAAGGCTTTGCTGCACTATGGATCCGTTGACTCTCGTCATGCTCGCCGTACTGGCGCTGCTGGTGTTCTTTATGTTCCGCAACGGCCGCAAGCGCCAGAAGGAACAGGCGTCGCTGCAGTCGCAGATGGTCGCGGGCGCGAACGTCATGACCAACTTCGGTATGTACGGAACCATTCTGTCGATCGACGAGGAAGCAAACAAGGTCGAGCTCGAGATTGCTCCCGGAACCGTCGTCCAGATGCACCGCCAGGCGATCTCCCGCGTCGTCGAGCCCGCCGTCACCGACGAGTCCGCCGACGAAGCCGATGCCGAACTCGAGTCGTCGACCGACGACGCGCGCGCGGCCCGGCTCAATGAAGACGACGCGATCCTCCTGGGCGAACCAGAGTTCGGTGAGCGCATTGCCGACGAGGCCCCCTCAACCGATTCGACCAAGAGCGACCCCACCAAGGGCGACGCGTAACCAACCCTCGCCCGGCTCGCGTCCTTGTGGCGCCCGCACGCGTATAGAAAGCTGAGTTCCAAGGTGGCAAAGTCGACTCCGGCCAAGAAGGCCTGGCGTTCCCTGACGTGGCTGGGGGTGATCGTCATCGGCCTGGTCGCAGTCAACCTCTTCGGTGTCCTCACCGCCGGAGGGTCCTGGGCGCCCAAGCTGGCCCTGGACCTCGAGGGTGGCACGCAGATCATCCTCGCGCCGAAGCTCGAGTCCGGTCAGTCCGTCTCCCAGGAGCAGCTGAACCAGGCGGTGTCGATCATCCGGCAGCGCATCGACTCCTCCGGTGTCTCCGAGGCGGAGATCAACACGAGCGGCCAGAACATCGTCGTGTCGATCCCGGGAATCCCGGACGACGCAACCATCAACCGGATCGAATCGTCCGCGAAGCTCGAGTTCCGCCCGGTCCTGGTCGCCGCCGCCCCGTCGACGGCAGCTGTCGGCGCCGACGGCACCGCAACGCCGACTCCGGTAGCCACGGTCGACCCGAGCCTGTCGAGCACGCCGACGGCCGTACCGACGAACGGCAGCGATCTCAGCTGGGTGACCCCGGCGCTCCAGGCGCAGTACGACGCCTTCGACTGCTCGACCATCGACACCTCCAACGTCGCACCGGCCGACCAGCCGCTCGTGACCTGTGAGACAGACGGTTCGGTCAAGTACATCCTCGGGCCGGTGGAGGTCAGCGGCGAGAACGTCTCCGACGCCACCAACGGCCAGAAGACGACCCAGTCCGGTGCCACCACCGGCGAGTGGGTCGTCAACATCAAGTTCGACGATCAGGGCACCAAGGACTTCGCGACGGTCAGCACCCGGCTGAGCGGCCTCACCGGCGTGCAGAACCAGTTCGCGATCGTGCTCGACGGCAAGGTCATCTCCGCGCCACGCACCCTCGCCGTGATCACGGACGGCAACGCCCAGATCAGCGGCAGTTTCGACCAGGCATCGTCGAAGGTTCTCGCGGACCAGCTGAAGTTCGGAGCCCTGCCGCTGAGCTTCACCGTGCAGAGCCAGGACACGATCTCGGCGACCCTCGGTTCGACCCAGCTCGTGAGCGGCCTCATCGCCGGCCTGATCGGACTCATCCTGGTCGTCCTGTACTCGCTACTGCAGTACCGACTGCTCGGTTTCGTCACGGTTGCGTCGCTCGTCGTCGCCGCCGTCATCACCTACCTGCTGATCACGATCCTGTCCTGGCGTGAGGGCTACCGGCTCTCCCTCGCCGGTGTCGCGGGGTTGATCGTCGCCATCGGAATCACGGCGGACTCGTTCATCGTGTACTTCGAACGAGTGCGCGACGAGTTGCGCGACGGCCGCGGGCTGGAATCGGCCGTGGAAGCGGGCTGGAAGCGCGCCATCCGCACGGTCCTCGCCTCCGACGCGGTCAACTTCCTCGCCGCGGGCGTGCTCTTCATCGTCGCCGTCGGAAACGTGAAGGGCTTCGCCCTGACGCTCGGGCTCACGACGATCGTCGACGTCGTCGTCGTTGCGCTCTTCACCCACCCGGTCCTGCAGCTGCTCGCCCAGACCCGCTTCTTCAACGAGGGCCACCGGTTCAGCGGCCTGGACCCGAGGGCTCTCGGAGCCACCTACCGGGGGAGGGCGAAGTTCCGACCCTCAGACGAGGTCGCCTCCGCCAAGTTGTCGTCCGCGAGCCGTGAGGCCGCGAAGCGCCAGACGATCGCCGAGCGGAAAGCATCAGAACTCGTCGGATCCTCCTCGGATCGGTCGACCGACGGGAAGGATTCCTAATGGCGAGCTTTTCCCAGTTCGGCAACGACCTGCACACCGGCAAGCGCTCCTTCAACATCATCGGGCGTCGCAAGGTCTGGTATTCCCTGGCCGGTATCGCCATCCTGATCGCGCTCGTGGTGCCCCAGCTTCGCGGCGGCTTCGTCTTCGGTATCGAATTCACCGGCGGCTCCGAATTCGTCGTGAGCGACGTCGCGACCCAGGACCAGTCGCTCGCGGTCAAGGCCGTGACGAGCATCGAGCCCTCCGCGGTCCCGAAGGTGTCGAACGTCAGCACCACCGGCATCCGCATTCAGACGGACCAGCTGTCGAGCGACGCGACCCGGCAGATGCGCACAGCACTCGCCGACGCGTACGGCGTGCCCGCCGAGCAGGTCACGGCATCGTTCATCGGCCCGTCGTGGGGTGCTGACATCACCGGTCAGGCACTCAGGGGCCTCGGGATCTTCCTCGTCCTCGCCGCGATCGGCATGGCCCTGTACTTCAGGACCTGGAAGATGTCCCTCGCCGCGATGGTCGCGCTGCTGCACGACCTCATCATCACGGCCGGGTTCTACGGGATCACCGGGTTCGAGATCACCCCGGCCGCGGTGATCGGGTTCCTGACGATTCTCGGTTACTCGCTCTACGACACCGTCGTGGTGTTCGACAAGATCCGAGAGAACACCCGCGAAGACGGACCGGAATCGCGCAGGACCTTCGCAGACTCTGTCAACCTCGCGGTGAACCAGACGCTCGTGCGTTCCATCAACACCTCCGTCGTCGCGATCCTCCCGGTCGGCTCGATCCTCTTCATCGGCGCGTTCGTGCTCGGGGCGGGAACGCTGCGCGACATCTCGCTCGCGCTCCTGATCGGTATCATCGCCGGCGCGTACTCGACCATCTTCATCGCATCTCCGCTGTACGCCCAGCTCCGCACGATGGAACCCGGAGTGCGCAAGCGTGACAAGAAGGCGCTCGCCCTGCGCGCCAAGGCGTCCTCCGCGCCGAAGACGGACGTGCGCGTCACCGTCTAGCCGCACCGGATCACCGCCAATAGCGCCGCTCCCCGGCTAATTCGAGGGGAGCGGCACGGAGCGGTCGAAAAAGGCGCGATAATTGCTGGATGCCCGGGAATGGCCGGGCGCTCGCGAACGAGGTGTGAGATGACGGAAACGACGACACCGCCACCGAACGCGCCGCTGCCCGCCGCTTCCCTCCGACGCCTCGTTCCGCGGATCTTCTCCCGCGCCCAGCCGGTCGGCGCCGTGGACACCCTGCTGCGGACCGTGCGGATGCACCACCCGAAGGTCGACCTGTCGATCATCGAGCGCGCGTATACCGCGGCGGAACGCGCCCACGAGGGTCAGGTGCGCCGCAGCGGAGAACCGTACATCACCCATCCGGTCGCCGTCGCCCAGATTCTCGCAGACCTCGGCATCGGCCCGAAGACCGTTGCCGCCGCCCTGCTGCACGACACCGTCGAAGACACCGAGTACACCCTCGACCAGTTGCGCGCCGACTTCGGCGACGAGATCGCGATGCTCGTCGACGGCGTGACGAAGCTCGACAAGGTCAAGTACGGCGACAGCACCCAGGCCGAGACCGTTCGCAAGATGATCGTCGCGATGTCCAAGGACATCCGGGTACTGATCATCAAGCTCGCAGACCGGCTCCACAACGCGCGCACCTGGGGATTCGTTCCCGCAGAGTCCGCGGTGCGCAAGGCGACGGAGACGCTCGAGATCTACGCCCCGCTCGCGCACCGCCTCGGGATCCAGACCATCAAGTGGGAGCTCGAAGACCTGTCCTTCGCGGTCCTGTATCCGAAGCTCTACGCCGAGATCGAAAGCCTCGTCAAGCAGCGCACCCCACAGCGCGAGGAGTTCGTGCAGCACGTCATCGACGCGATCGTCGAAGACCTCAAGGCCGCGCGCATCCGCGGCAAGGTCGCCGGCCGGCCCAAGCAGTACTACTCGATCTACCAGAAGATGGTCGTGCGGGGACGCGAATTCGACGAGATCTACGACCTCGTCGGCATCCGTGTCCTCGTGAACTCGGTTCGGGACTGCTACGCCGTGCTCGGTGCGATCCACGCCCGCTGGACGCCGCTGCCCGGCCGGTTCAAGGACTACATCGCCACACCCAAATTCAACCTCTACCAGTCCCTGCACACGACGGTGCTCGGCCCGAGCGGTCGCGCCGTCGAGATCCAGATCCGCACCCAGGAGATGCACCAGCGTGCCGAGTTCGGCGTCGCATCGCACTGGAAGTACAAGGAACAGACCACGGGCAAGAGCTCGGGGCCCGGCCCGCAGAGCGACACCGACATGGCCTGGCTCGCGCACATCTCCGACTGGCAGGCCGAGACCGCGGACCCCGGCGAGTTCCTGGACTCGCTGCGCTACGAAATCGGCGCCAAAGAGGTTTACGTCTTCACCCCGAAGGGCCGGGTGATCGGCCTGCCGACGGGAGCGACCCCCGTCGACTTCGCTTACGCCGTGCACACAGAGGTCGGCCACCGCACCATGGGTGCCAAGGTCAACGGGCGGCTGGTGCCCCTCGAGAGCCCATTGGTCACCGGTGACGTCGTCGAGGTCTTCACCTCGAAGAACCCGGACTCGGGGCCGAGCAAGGACTGGCTCAACTTCGTCAAGAGCCCGAGGGCCCGCAACAAGATCCGGCAGTGGTTCACCAAGGAACGCCGCGACGAGGCCATCGAACAGGGCAGGGACGCCATCGCCCGCGCGATGCGCAAGCAGAACCTTCCCCTGCAGAAGCTGATGAACCAGGACTCCTTCGCCGAGGTCGCAGCGGTGATGAAATATGAGGACGTCTCCGCGCTCTACGCCGCCGTCGGCGAGGGGCACATCAGCACGCAGTCGGTGCTCGAGAAGGTCGTCGCGACCCTGCAGAGCGTCGAGGAGAGCGATGCGACCGATCTGCCGTTCGCGCCGAACGGACGCACCCAGACGCTGCGCAACAGCGACTCCGGGATCCTCGTCCGCGGCGCCCCGGACATCCTGGTCAAACTCGCCCGTTGCTGTACCCCGGTTCCGGGAGACAAGGTCGTCGGCTTCATCACTCGCGGCGCCGGAGTCTCCGTGCACCAGGCATCCTGTCGCAATGTGCAGTCGCTGCTCAAGGAGCCGGAGCGGATGATCGAGGTCGACTGGGCCCCCACGTCGAAGAGCCTGTTCCTGGTCCAGATCCAGATCGAGGCCCTCGACCGCTCAGGACTCCTGTCGGACGTGACCAGGGTGCTCTCCGAGCATCACGTCAACATCCTCTCCGCGACCGTGCACACCTCGAGCGATCGGCTGGCGATCAGCCGTTTCGTCTTCGAGATGGGCGACACGACCCACCTGGACCGGGTACTCAACGCCGTGCGTCGCATCGACGCCGTCTACGACGTCTACCGCGTCAACGACGGGTAGGCGCTCCGAGCGCCTTCATGGCCGTTTCCGCGGCATCGAGCTGAACGAGCGCCCTGTGGGTGTACGGGAGGCGGTCGATGGCGCAGGCGCGCCTCGCCGCCGAGGTGTCCGGGTGGCCGGCCAGGCGGAGCAGTGCACCGATCAGGGCTGACGGGGCGGGAGACTCCGGGGGAGGCCAGCGCGCGAGGTCGAGTGCGGTGCGCAGCGGCCGGGTGACGAGAAGGCCGCCCGGCAGGATACCGTCCCTGCGCACGGTGCGGGCGCCGACGCGGATCGTGTTCTCGAGGTCACAGGCGACCTCGCGGACGCCGAAACGCGGTGACGGCGGGAAGTACGCCCGCGCCGTGATGGGCACGCAGAACTGGTGGCGCCCCGGCTCGGGAGCGAGGCCGTAGATCCACGCGGCGGTCAGCCGTTCCGCGATCGCCTTGGCCGGCACCAGGAGGGCGAGGGACCGCGCCCGTTGGTCCCGGTCTTCCGCGAGGTCCACCGGGCTCCAGAAGTCGCCGACGCGGAACAGCTCTCCGTCCAGGCACAGGCTCGAGAGCTCTGCGAGGGGGAGATCGCGCGGGGAAAGGACGTCGGGGAGTCGGATGGGCACCTGGACAGGGTGCGCCCCGGGAGTACACGAAAGCGACGGGGCTCCGGCATCTGTGGACAGCTGCCGGAGCCCCGTCGCTTGTGGACGGACTCCGCGGGTTGCGGCCTACTGGCCGATGGCCTTCAGCCACGCCTTGCGGGCCTCGAGCGCCTCGCGGGCTTCCGTGATCGCGCGGGCATCGGTTCCTGCCTCTGCGGTCGCGAGTTCGGCCTCGAGCTTGGCGATCGCGTCGTGCAGCTGGCCGGCGAGGCCCTCCGTACGCGCTTTGGTCTCCGGGTTGTTCCGCACCCAGTGATCGTCATCGAGCTTGCGGACGGCCGCTTCGACCTTGCGCATGCGATCTTCGACGACCTTGACGGAGTCGCGGGGAACCTTGCCGATCGCGTCCCAGCGGCGCTGCACGGAGCTGAGTGCGGTGCGGGCCTTGGTGCGGTCGGTTTCGGTGAGGAGCGCTTCGGCCTCGGTGAGGAGCGCGAGCTTCTCGACGAGGTTCCCAGCGAATTCCTCGTCGTCCTGGGCGTCGATCTCAGACTTGACGGAGTACAGCACGTCGCCGGCGGCCTTGAACTTCGCCCACATGGCGTCGTCCTGCTTCTTGCCGCTGCGGCCGGCGAGCTTCCACTCGTCGAGCAGCGTGCGATAGGCGGGGATCCCGTCTGCGCCCTTCGGCGCGAGGGCCTCCGCCTGCTCGATGAGCTGCTGCTTGCGGTTGCGGACGTCCTTGTGCGCCGTGTCGAGCTCGGCGAAGAACGCCTTACGGTTCTGCTCGATGGTCGTGCGTGCAGCGCGGAAACGCTTCCAGAGCTCGTTGGCCTCACCCTTGGGGATGCGAGGGGCATCGTGCTGGTGCGCCTGCCACTTGGCGAACAGTGCGTCGAGGGCTGCGCTTGTCTGCTTCCACTGCGTCTTGGCCGGGTCTTCTGCTGCGAGCGCCTCGGCCTCCTCGACGATCGCGGCGCGTTCGGCGACGGCGGCCACTGCGGCGGCCTTCGATTCGGCACCCTGCTGCTCCGTGAGTTCGCTGACGGCGCCGCCGAGGGCGCCGAGGCGCTCCACGAGGGCCGCGAGGTTGCCGACGGCGTTGGCGGTCGCAACGGTCTTCGCGAGGTGCGAGACCGATTTTGCGATGTCCGCAGCCGGTGCGCCGCCCTTGGCGCGCTGTTCCAGAAGGGTGACCTGTCCGTTGAGTTCGACGTACTTGCGCTCGAAGTAGGCCAGGGCCTCCTCCGGCGTCGCGTCAGGATACTGGCCAACCGCGCGTTCGCCCGACGCTTCGCGCACGAAAACCGTGCCGGATTCGTCTACGCGACCCCATGGTTGCTGATCTGTCGTAGTCAAGAGTCTCACCTTAGATGTCGATGTGTGTGTGCCCACACTGGGCCAATACCCGGTCAAGCCTATTGCAAGGCCCGGACGGCTGGAACTACTGGACGCTGAAGGCGCTGATTAACGTGGTGACCTTGGGGGCGCCGTCCGTCGAACCGTCTGCGACTCCGGCGTCCGTGATCTGCGCCTTCACCTGGTCGAGCCCGCTCGTGACATGGCCGATCACCGTGTAGCCGCCTGCGGCATCCGCCGGGATGGTCGAGTCTTCGTAGAGGATGAAGAACTGGCTGCCCTGACTGTACCCATTGGCGCTCTGGCGTGCCATCGCGATCGATCCCGCCGGGTAGACGTTGTCTGCCGGCGCGTTCTCGACGGGCCCATAGCTGTATCCGGGGCCGCCTGAGCCGTCGCCTGCCGGGTCGCCGCACTGGAGCACGTAGATGCCCGAGGTCGTCAGGCGGTGGCAGGTCAGGTCGGAGTAGAAGTCGGACTGGACGAGGCTGATCGTGGACGAGACCGCCTGCGGGGCCGCCGCGCCGTCGAGTTCGATCCCGAGGTTGATGCCGTTGAGGCCGAGGGTGCCCGTCCAGGTGCGGCCCTCGGCGAGCGTGCTCGGAGGGACGGTTCCGGTGTTCGCGCCGGCCGCAGCGGTCGGGGTCGCCGACGGTGTGGCCGTGGGTGCTGCCGTTGCGGAGGAGCTCGGCGCCGGGGTGCCGGGACCGCCGTTGAAGAAGTAGACCTGGGCGACGACGGCGAGCACGGCGACGACGAGGACGGCGATGCCTGCCACGATGTTGTCCCTGCGGCGGCGGGACTGCTGGTGGTCGTGAACAGCCCGGCGTGCCTGGTATGCGCGAACCCGGATGCGGGCCTCGCGCTCGTCGCGATCCTGCTTCTTGTTCGCTGCCACGGCTGTCCTCCGGGAATCCGCGCGGACTCGTTCCGCAACCAGCTTGAACTCTACAACGAGAGGACCGCAGCTCGGACGCCGGTGTCAGCGGTGCGAACTACGCTTGAGGCATGGTCGATGGACAACCCGGACTGCGCAGCGGCGCAACACCCCTCGCGGTACGGATGCGCCCGACGACCCTCGCTGAAGTCGCCGGCCAACGGCACCTTCTCACCCCAGGTTCGCCCCTGGTCAGCCTGGCCAGTGACAAGTCGGGGGAGCGCGGCGCGGTTTCGGTGATTCTCTGGGGTCCGCCGGGCACCGGGAAGACGACCCTCGCCCAGGCGATCGCGCACAGCTCCGGCCGTCGTTTCGTCGAACTCTCCGCCGTGTCCGCCGGCGTGCGCGACGTCCGGCAGGTGATGGAGGAGGCGCGCACGAGCCGCGACCTCTACGGACAGTCGACCGTGCTCTTCCTCGACGAGATCCACCGGTTCAGCAAGGCCCAGCAGGACGCACTGCTGCCCGGGGTCGAAAACGGGGTCATCATCCTCGTCGCCGCGACGACCGAGAATCCCTCTTTCTCCGTGATCGCGCCCTTGCTGTCCCGGTCCCTCCTGCTCACCCTCGAAACGCTCAGCGACGAGGACCTCGGGGTCGTCATCGACAGGGCCGTGACGGATGCCCGGGGTCTCGCCGATCGCTTCGTGCTGGAACCGGACGCCCGTGCCACGATCATCAGGCTTGCCTCCGGCGACGCCCGCCGTGCGCTCACGGCGCTCGAGGCGGCATCCGTCTCTGCATTGTCAGGGACGTCAGCATCGGGCACCGTGAACGATGACGATGACGATGACGGTGTCGATCCCGAAGCGCCGGAGCCGGACCTTCGCCCGGTCATCACGAGCGACACAGTCGCCCTCGCCGTCGACAGGGCGCTGCTGCGCTACGACCGCAACGGCGACGAACACTACGACGTGATCAGTGCCTTCATCAAGTCGGTACGCGGATCGGATGTCGACGCATCCCTGCACTACCTCGCGAGGATGATCGAGGCGGGGGAAGACCCGCGGTTCATCGCGCGCCGCATCATCGTCCTCGCCTCGGAGGACATCGGCATGGCGGACCCCCAGTCCCTCGTGATCGCGGTCGCCGCAGCCGACGCCGTGCAGCTGATCGGGATGCCGGAAGGGCGGATCCCGCTCGCCCAGGCCGTCGTGCACCTCGCGACCGCACCCAAGTCCAACGCCGCGTACATGGCGCTCGACGCGGCGATCGCTGACGTCCGCGCCGGCAAAACCGGCCGGGTGCCGAAGCACCTGCGCGATGCCCACTATGCCGGCGCCAAACGACTCGGGCACGGCAAGGGCTATCGCTACCCGCACGACGACACCGTCGGAGTCGTGCAGCAGCAGTATCCGCCGGACGAACTCAAGGCGGTCCGCTACTACCAACCCACCGAACACGGCAACGAACGCGAAGTCTCGGCACGCCTCGGCAAGCTGCGCCGGATCATCCGCGGCGACTGACGGCGGGCGCGCGCGACAGGGCCGAATGCACTCCCGCGCCCCGTCCCGCACCGGCACGGCCGCCGGGGTCCGGTGTGGTATTCTTTTGAGGCCTACAACTGGCATCGGTATGCGGCTGCGTCCGATTCCAGGTTGGAGAGGGAGCCCTGTAGCCGGGCACCCCGTGGCACACCCCTCTGATCTCCCATGACGCCTGCTCACGTGCGGGCGCCCTGGATTCCACCTTTTCTGTTGCTCGTTCCATTGAAAGGACACCGTGTCTACCAAGTCACGTACCCGCAGTAAGACCCGCCTGTCGCGGGCCCTGGGCATCGCCCTGACCCCGAAGGCCGCCCGCTACCTCGAGAAGCGTCCGTACGCTCCGGGCGAGCACGGTCGCACCAAGCGCAAGACCGATTCCGACTATGCCGTGCGTCTCCGCGAAAAGCAGCGCTTAAGGGCCCAGTACGGCATCCGCGAAGCCCAGCTCAAGATCGCCTTCGAAGAAGCTCGTCGCGCCCAGGGCCTGACCGGTGAAAACCTGGTCGAGATCCTCGAGACCCGCCTCGACGCACTCCTCGTTCGCGCGGCAATCGCCCGCACGACAGCTCAGGCCCGCCAGATGGTCGTGCACCGTCACATCCTCGTCGACGGCCAGCTCGTCGACCGCCCCTCCTTCCGCGTGAAGCCGGGCCAGCTCATCCACGTCAAGGCTCGCAGCGAGGGCATGGAACCGTTCCAGGTCGCCGCTGCCGGCGGACACGTCGACGTGCTCCCGAAGCTCCCGCCGTACCTCGAGGTTGAGATCGACAAGCTGCAGGCCCGCCTCGTGCGTCGCCCGAAGCGCATCGAAATCCCCGTGACGTGTGAAGTCCAGCTCGTCGTCGAGTACTACGCAGCCCGCTAGGTTCCCCTGCCCGTCGTCAGACGGCATCTGAACTACGCTGGAGAGCGGATCACCCCCACGGGGTGGTCCGCTTCGTGCGTTAACCGGTGCAGCACGCCGGGTGCCAATGCATGCCCCTCTCGGAATGGATGGAGTCACCAGTGTCAGGTGGAGATATCGCGGGCCTCGCCGCCGCCGTCGTGTTTGCCGTTCTCGTCGGGCTCCTCGCGGTCCCGCTGCTGAAGCTCGGCCGGGTGTTCGATGAGACGACCCTGGCCATCCATGAGCTGAGCCAGAACGTCACGCCGCTCCTCTCCGAAACCACGACGACCCTGCAGGAAACCAACAAACAGCTGGCCAGGGTCGACACGATCACCGGAAACGTCGCGGACGTGACGGGCAATGTCTCGGCACTCGTCGCACTGTTCGCCGCGACCGTCGGCGGACCGCTCATCAAACTCGCAGGCTTCTCCGCCGCCGTCAGGGCGGGTTTCCGCGCCGCATCCCCGACGCGCGCAGGCCGTCGGCGCGGGTAGTCGGCTACGCTGGAAAGAGGCTGGTCGAGTCCGGGATACGCCGGCCGCACCACACGCGCGGCCATCGCGCATTTCTTATCAGGGTCTCCACACCGTTCAGGGAGCATTTGTCATGAAGAATTTCATCTGGTTGGTCATCGGGGTCGGCATCGGATTCTTGATCGCGCATGAAGCCAACAACACCCGTCAGGGCAAGCTGTTCTTCAGTGACCTCGACACCAAGGCCCGCGAGTTCGGCGAGGCCATCTCCGATGGCTACCGCAAGCGCGAAGCCGAGCTGCGCGACGCGCTCGGCGACGTCGCCGACGCCGGAACGGATGCGCTCGGCGGAACGACCCGCCCCTGAGCCCGCTCAGCCCTCGCTACTTTTTCGCCTATTCATTTTCAACGAACTACGGAACCCATGCAGACTGCTGAAATTCGCGGGCGCTGGCTCGACTTCTTTGCCGACCGCGGACACACCGTCGTACCGTCGGCGTCACTCGTCAGCGACGACCCCACCCTCCTGTTCACCGTCGCCGGGATGGTGCCCTTTGTGCCCTATCTGACCGGCCTCGTCCCCGCGCCGTATCCCCGTGCGACGAGTGTGCAGAAGTGCATCAGGACCAACGACATCGAAGAGGTGGGCAAGACACCCCGCCACGGCACGTTCTTCCAGATGAACGGCAACTTCTCCTTCGGTGACTACTTCAAGGAACAGGCCATCGGCTACGCCTGGGAGCTCCTGACGACGTCTGAGGCCGACGGCGGCTACGGATTCGAGGAGAAGGACCTCTGGGTCACCGTCTACCAGGACGACGACGAGGCGTTCCGCTACTGGCGCGCCCTCGGCCTGCCGGAGGACCGCATCCAGCGCCTCGGAATGGACAGCAACTACTGGTCTACCGGCCAACCGGGCCCAGCGGGCCCCTGCTCCGAGATCTTCTTCGACCGCGGCCCCGCGTACGGTGCCGACGGCGGCCCGGCGACGGACGACGACCGGTACGTCGAAATCTGGAACCTCGTCTTCATGCAGTACCTCAGGGGCGAGGGGACCGGCAAGAACGACTTCGTCATCCTCGGCGACCTCCCGAAGAAGAACATCGACACCGGCATGGGTCTCGAACGTGTCGCCTTCCTCAAGCAGGGCGTCGAGAACATGTACGAGATCGACCAGGTCCGTCCGGTCCTCGACCTCGCTGCCGCCCTCTCCGGACGCCGCTACGGCGCCGTGCACGACGACGACGTACGCATGCGCATCGTCGCAGACCACGTGCGGTCCTCGCTCATGCTGATGAGCGACGGCGTCACGCCGTCCAACGAGGGTCGCGGCTACATCCTCCGGCGGCTGATGCGCCGCACGGTACGCGCCATGCGCCTGCTCGGCGTGGACGTCGCGACCTTCCCCGAACTGTTCCCCGCCGCGCGGGACGCCATGATGAGCGCGTATCCCGAGGTCCACGGCGACTACGCCAGGATCAGCCAGGGCGCATACGCCGAGGAGGAGACCTTCCTCCGCACCCTCGCGAGCGGCAGCACGGTCCTCGACGTCGCGGTCGCGAAGACGATCAAGGCGAAGAAGACCGAACTGCCAGGGGACACCGCGTTCCTGCTGCACGACACCTACGGGTTCCCGATCGAGATCACCCTCGAGATGGCGGAAGAAGCCGGGCTGAGCGTCAACCGGTCGGCATTCGACGCCCTGATGGCCAAGCAACGCTCGATGGCGAAGGCGGACGCGAAGGCCAAGAAGACCCACCTCGCCGACCTCTCCGTCTACAGCGCCTTCCGCGCGTCAGGCGAGACGGTGTTCACCGGATACGAGGAACTGCAGACCGAGTCCAGCGTGCTCGGGATCATCGTGGACGGCGCATCCGTCACGAAGGCGGTCGCGGGCGAAATCGCCGAAGTGATCCTCGCCGAGACCGCGCTCTACGCCGAGTCCGGCGGTCAGGAGGCCGACGCCGGCCTCATCGTCGGCCGCGGCTACGAGCTCGAGGTCCTCGACGTTCAGAAGCCCGTCAAGGGCCTGATCAGCCACAAGGTGCACGTCACAAACGGTGAGGTCGGCGTCGGAGACCCTGCGACGAGCGTCGTCGATCCCGACTGGCGACGCGGCGCCCGGCAGGCGCACTCCGGAACCCACGTGCTGCACGCGGCACTTCGCCAGGTCCTCGGCCCGAACGCGCACCAGTCCGGCTCGTACAACAAGGCCGGATTCTTCCGTCTCGACTTCTCCTGGAACCAGGCGCTCTCTGCCGCGACCCGCAGCGAGATCGAGGAGATCTCCAACAACGCGATCCGCGACAACCTGCCCGTCGTCACCCGTGAGCTTCCCCTCGCCGAGGCGAAGGCACTCGGGGCCATGGCGCTCTTCAGCGAGAAGTACGGCGACCGGGTTCGCGTCGTCGACATCGGCGGACCCTGGTCACGGGAACTCTGCGCGGGAACCCACGTGGGTTCGAGCGCCGAGATCGGAATGATCAACCTCGTCAGCGAGGCCTCGGTCGGGTCCACGAACCGCCGCGTCGAGTCCCTCGTCGGCCTCGAGGCCTTCCGGGACCTCGCTGCTGAGCGGGCGATCGTCTCCCAGCTGACCGCGAACCTCAAGACTCCCAAGGAACAACTGCCCGAACGCATCGGCGAGCTGCTCACGAGCCTCAAGGCCGCGGAGAAGAAGATCGCGGCTTTCGAGGCGAAAGCGCTGACCGAGCGCGTCCCCGCACTCGTCGCGACCGCCCAGCGCGCAGGGGCAGTACGCCTTGTCGCCGAGAACCTCGGCACCCTGCACTCTCCCGATGAGGTGCGGATGCTGGTCACGGCAACCCGGGCGCAGCTCGGCTCCGACCCTGCGGTGGTCGCGCTTGCGGCCGTCGTCGACGACAAGCCAGTCATCATCGTGGCCACCAACGCTGCAGCGCGGGAGACGGGCCAGCGCGCCGGAGCCCTCGCGAAGCTCGTCGCCGGCATCCTCGGCGGCGGCGGCGGCGGCAAGGACGACCTCGCCCAGGGCGGTGGAACCGACGTCGACAAGATCGCGAGCGCCCTCGTCGCCGTCCGCACCACGATCGCGGGCTGAAGAATGCGGCATGGCGTGCGGGTCGGAGTCGATGTCGGCAAGGCCAGGATCGGTCTCGCGATGAGTGACCCGCACGGCATGCTCGCGACCCCGGTCGAAACCGTTCCCCGGGACGGGAACGGCGTCACCGATGTCGCCCGCATCATCGCCGTCGTCCAGAATCTCGGCGCAATGGAGGTCATCGTCGGCCTCCCGCTCGCCCTGTCCGGAAACCACACCGCGTCGACACAGGACGCCGTCGGCTTTGCGGAGGTGCTCGCCCTGGCCGTTCCCGTTCCCGTGCGCCTCGTCGACGAACGGCTCTCGACCGTCGCCGCCCAGGGAGTCCTCCGCACGGCAGGCCGGAAGGCGAAGACACAGCGCCCGGTCATTGACCAGGTAGCGGCCACCATCATCCTCCAGCATGCTCTCGACACCGAACGCGGTCTCGGGCATCCGCCAGGTTCTGCCGTTGTGCCGGCCGTTCCCGCCACGCCACCGTCGCCAGCCGCCCCGATCGAAGGGTCCTGATCGTGTCCCACCCACCGCTCGACCCCCGGGACGACCCGGCAGGCCGGAACTCAGCGGCGCCCCACGCGCACGGTACTCCTCCGACTCCTGCTCCCGGCGAGGAAACCCCGGTCAATCCCTGGGCATCTTTGCTGGCTCCGCACGCCGGGACGACGGCGTCCGGCGAGCCGGGCCACGCAGGGGCCTCCGACGGCGGTGACTTCCCCACCCGCCGGTCGCTCCGCACGACCGCCCAGGCTCCGTCGACCTCACGATCGAGCCGTCGCTCCCAACTCGGCTCCGAGCCACCGCGACCGCCCAAGCGGCGTCGCAAGGGCGCGTGGGGCTGTCTGATCGCCCTCGTCGTGCTGGTGGCGCTCGTGGCGGGGGCCTTCTTCGCCCTGCAGGGCCCGATCTCCCAGCTCCAGGCGACCCTCGCCGGTCCCGCCGACTACTCCGGGTCTGGCGAGACGAAGGTCGTGGTCATGATCCATGACGGTGAGACCGGATCGGACGTGGCGAACACGCTGGTGGCCCAGGACGTCGTCAAGAGCTACGACGCCTTCTACAAGCTGCTGCTGAAGGTCACCCCCGCTCCGGTCTTCCAGCCAGGCGCGTACCAGCTCATGACGAAGATGAGCGCGAGCGCCGCGCTCACCGCACTTCAGGACCCTGCAAGCAAGCTCGAACAGACCGTCGTGATCCCGGAAGGAACGGCGGAGGCGGACATCCTCCAACTGGTCAGCGAGGGGACGAACCTCCCGCTCGCCGACCTCCAGGCGGCGTCCACCGATGTCGCGGCCTTCGGCCTTCCGGCAGAGGCCACGACCCTCGAGGGCTTCCTGTTCCCCGCGACGTACACCTTCGCTCCGGGCATCACCGCGAAGGACGCGCTCAAGACCCTCGTTGACCGCCAGTTCCAGGCCCTCGACTCCGCAGGGGTCGCGCCCGCCGACCGGTGGAAGACCATCGTGCTCGCCGCACTCATCCAGCGGGAGGCCGGCCTCGCCGCCGACTACCCCAAGGTCGCCCGGGTGTTCCTCAACCGGCTCGACCCGGCTCAGTGGGAGAGCGGGCTGCTGCAGTCCGACGCGACGGTGGCATACGGCACCGGCCACACGAACGTCGTCACGACGACGGATGCCGAACGCGCCGACGCGGGCAACGCATACAACACCTATGTCCACCCCGGACTCCCGGTCGGCCCGATCTCGAACCCGGGGGACCTCGCGATCAACGCAGCCCTGCACCCCGCAGACGGGACCTGGCTGTATTTCGTGACCTGGAACCTCGACACCGGCGAGACCATCTTCTCGACGACCGCAGCCGAACACGAAGCCGGTGTCGCCCAATGGCAGGCCTGGATGAAGGACCACCCCGAATATGGTTGAGCGCACGACACCCCCGCTTCCTGAGCGCGAGAACCACGGAAAGCCTGTGGAAGGATAGTGGGCATGCTTCGTTGGCTCACCGCAGGAGAGTCCCACGGCCCCGAACTCATCGCCATTGTCGAGGGTTTGCCCGCAGGGATCCCGGTCACACTCGATTCGATCCGCCTCGATCTCGCGCGCCGCAAACTCGGCTACGGCCGGGGCGCCCGGATGACGTTCGAGCAGGACGATCTCACCATTTCCGGCGGTGTCCGGCACGGGTTCACCCTCGGCGGGCCCGTCGCGCTGCGGATCGGCAACACCGAGTGGCCGAAGTGGTCAGAGGTCATGAGCGCTGACCCCGTCGAGACGGCGCCGGGCGAAGCCCAGAGCACCCGCGGCCGCGGCGCCCCGCTCACCCGGCCCAGGCCGGGTCACGCCGACCTCGTCGGCATGCAGAAGTACGGCTTCGACGAAGCCAGGCCCGTCCTCGAACGGGCCAGTGCTCGCGAGACCGCCGCACGGGTGGCCCTCGGTGCCGTCGCACGGTCGTTCCTCGCCGAGCTCGGCATCCGCCTGGTCAGCCATACCCTGTCGATCGGGCCCGTGCGCGTGCCCGAAGACGCTCCGCTGCCCCACCCGGACGACGTCGGGATGCTCGACGCCGACCCGCTGCGCTGCTTCGACGCGGCGACCAGCGCGCTGATGGTGGCCGAGGTCGACCAGGCTCACAAGGACGGAGACACCCTCGGCGGTGTCGTCGAGGTGCTGGCATACGACCTGCCGCCCGGTCTCGGTTCGTTCGTGCACTGGGACCGGCGACTGGACTCCCAGCTCGCGGCGGCCCTGATGGGCATCCAGGCGATCAAGGGCGTCGAGGTCGGGGACGGCTTCCTCACCACGACCCGCCGCGGTTCGCACGCGCACGATGAGCTCGTGCAGTCCGACGGCCGCATCCAGCGGGTCAGCGACCGCGCAGGCGGTACGGAGGGCGGCATGAGCACGGGAACCGTGCTGCGGGTGCGGGCAGGCATGAAGCCGATCGCGACGATCCCCCGGGCACTGCGCACCGTCGACGTCACGACGAGCGAGGCGGCCCCCGCCCACCACCAGCGGTCGGATGTCTGCGCCGTTCCTGCCGCAGGCGTCGTCGCCGAGGCCATGGTCGCGCTCGTTCTCGCCAACTCGGTGCTGGAGAAGTTCGGCGGAGACTCGATCGACGAGACCAGGCGGAACCTGGAGTCCTACCTCGCACACATCCCCGGCAACCTCAAGACGGGCGCGTCGAGCGACGCCTCGCTGTGATCCCGGCGGCACTGTGACAGCGGACCTGCCCGCCGTGCCGGAACCGGCAGGGGACGGTGACCTCCCGGACTTCCCGCTCGTGCTGATCGGGCCGATGGCCGCCGGAAAGACCAGGGTCGGCAAGCGGGTGGCGCGGGTGCTCGGCGTTCCGTTCGTGGACACCGACGCGCTCGTGGTCTCCGGACACGGGTCCATCGCGAACCTCTTCAGCCGGTACGGCGAAGGACACTTCCGCGCGCTGGAACGGATCGCCGTCGGCCAGGCCCTCGCCACCAGGGCCGTCGTCTCCCTCGGTGGGGGAGCGGTGCTCGATCCGGGTACCCGCGCCGACCTCGCCCGGTGCCGGGTCGTCTACCTGAGCGTGACGGAGCAGGCCGTCGCCGGCCGGATCAAGGGCGGCAAACGACCGCTGCTTGCTGGCGGGCTCTCCGACTGGATCCGCATCTACGAACTTCGCCGCCCGCTCTACGAAGAGCTTGCCGGTCTCCACATCGACACCTCGAATCGCCAGATGGACTCCATCGCCGACGATGTCGTGGCCTGGACCCAGAGAGGGCAGAACACGCATGACTGACGTTCACAACACCACCGAGACCACCGAGACCACCGGGACGACCGGGACGACCGTCATCACGGTGTCCGGAACCGACAGCTACCCGGTCATCATCGGCAGGGGACTGCTCTCCGAGGTCGCGGAACAGCTCGGCCCGAAGGTCGGCAAGGTGCTCATCGTGCACACCTCCACGCTCGGCGCTCGCGCCGTCGCCCTCCGCGAGGGCCTGCTCGCGCACTACGAGGTGCTCATCGCCGAGGTCCCGGATGCCGAGGCCGCCAAGCGGGTCGAGGTCGCCGCGTTCTGCTGGCAGGTGATGGGCCAGGCCGACTTCAGCCGGACGGACGCCGTGATCGGCTTCGGCGGCGGAGCCGCGACCGACCTCGCCGGTTTCGTCGCGGCGACCTGGCTGCGCGGCGTTCGCCTCGTCCAGCTCCCGACGAGCGTGCTCGGCATGGTCGACGCCGCCGTCGGCGGCAAGAACGGCATCAACACTGCCGAAGGCAAGAACCTGGTCGGCACCTTCTACGCACCCGCCGCCGTGATCTGCGACCTCGACACCCTCGACGACCTGCCCCGCAACGAGATCCTCGCCGGTTTCGCCGAGATCGTGAAGGCAGGCTTCATCCAGGTGCCCGAGATCCTCGACATCGTCGAAGCGGATGTCGCGGCCGTGACCGACCCGAAGACGCCGCAGTTCCGCCGCGTGCTCGAACTCGCGATCGAGATGAAGGCCCGCGTCGTCGGCGCTGACTTCAAGGAATCCGGCCTGCGCGAGATCCTCAACTACGGGCACACCCTCGGCCACGCCGTCGAGCACGCCGAACGGTACGGCTGGCGGCACGGCGCCGCGGTCTCTGTGGGCATGATGTTCGCCGCGGAGCTCGCCCGGCTGAGCGGACGGCTGTCCGACGAGGCGGCCGACCGGCACCGCAGCATCCTCGAATCGCTCACCCTGCCGACCAGCTACCCGGTCGGCCGCTGGAACACCCTGCTTGCGACGATGCAACGCGACAAGAAGACCCGCAGCGGAATGCTGCGTTTCATCGTTCTCGACGACATCGGCAAGCCGACGGTGCTCGAGGGCCCCGACACGTCGCTGCTCTTCGCCGCGTACCAGGAAATCGGCTCCTAGCGTCGTCGTCGAGGAATGGGTCCTAGAATGATGCCCTGAGCGGGCAGCGACCCGGTCGCCGACCAGAGTCGATCGGAGGACAGACAGTGAACCAGTGGACCGTGGGGTCGACAGGCGAACCCGTTCGGGATGTCGTGCTGAAACTGGCCAGGGCGCACGAGTCCGCATTCGGCTCGGCATTCGGTGCCGGAGCAGGTGCGGGGCCGGCCCGCCTCTTTCCGCGCTTCGGCGCGGAAGCCCACGCCGATTCGACCAGTCACGCGGATGCCCGCGGCGGAGTCCGCAGGCTCGTCCAGGAATCCTGGGAACGGTCCCTGTCACTGCAGATCGATCCCGCCCGCCCGGCACCCGAGCCGGAACTGTCGTCCGACGCGCTCAGGGAGCTGCGCGACCGGCATCCGCTCTCCGCGGTGCTTCCTGTCGTCCAGAACCTCCTGATCCGGCATTCGCTCGAGTCCGGTCTCATCGTCGCCATCGGAGACGAGTCGGGCAGGCTGCTCTGGATCGACGGCGACCGCACCGTGCGGCGCCAGGCGGAAGGCATGCTGTTCGTCGAGGGAGCCGACTGGTCGGAACGCCGGGTCGGGACGAGTGCCCCTGGGACGGCGCTCGCGCTCGATCACGGAATCCAGATCCAGCGGGCGGAGCACTTCAACCGGCTGGCGCACTCGTGGAGCTGCACGGCCGTGCCCATCCACGACCCCGATTCCGGCGTCATCCTGGGCGTCATCGACGTCACGGGAGGGGACGACGCCGTAGGTCCGCAGACCCTTCCGCTCGTCGAGGCCGCGGCCTGGGCGATGGAGGCCGAACTGCGCATCCAGCGGCTCCGCGATCGAAACGACAACGGACCAGGGCACGGAGGCCCGCGCGATCGCGCGATCGTGCGTGTCGCCGGATTCACGCAGGCGCCGCCGCCCACGACCCAGAGACGCCCGACGAATGCGCGGGTGTCCGTGCTCGGGCGCGACACCGGGTTCCTCGAGAACGGCCTCGGGTCCTTCGAACTGAGTCCGCGGCACGCCGAGATCCTGACCCTGCTCGCCTGGTACCGGGACGGCCTCACCGCCGACCGGCTGTCCCAGCTGCTGAGCGACCAGTCGAACTCCGTCGACAACCTGCGCGCGGAGATGGTTCGCTTGCGGAAGGTCCTCGACGGGACGGCCCCGCCCATCTCGATCGCCTCCCGGCCGTACCGTCTCGGTTCGCCGGTCGAGCTGGATGCGCAACGCGTGCTCGCCCTACTCGAACGTGGCGCCCACCGGGTGGCGCTCGGCACCTACCGCGGGCCGCTGCTGCCCGCCTCCGTCGCCCCCGGCATCGTCGAGATCCGCTCGGAGATCAGTTCCCGGCTGCGGCAGGCGCTGCTGAGCGACGCGAGCCCCGACCTGCTCCTCGAGTACGCCCGCAGCGACGAGGCGGCCTGGGACGAGGAGGTCTGGCGCGCGTGCCTGGAACTGCTGCCGCCCCGGTCGCCGAAACGGGCATCCGTCGTCGCTCGCCTCGCGAAGATCGAGGCGGACCTCGCCGAAACCGGCGCCCCGGGTGGCGGGCGCAACCTCCCGCAACCCTGACGCAACGGTCCCTCCGCGTACGCTCGGGCCAGGTCCGCAGCAGGCGGACCCCACCGACAACGTCGTCGACGAGGAGAGAAATGACCGTCTATGCCAACCCCGGGACCCCGGGCGCCAAAGTCACCTTCAAGCCCCGCTATGAGAACTGGATCAACGGGGGCTGGGTCAAGCCCGTCAAGGGCCAGTACTTCGAAGACATCTCTCCGGTGAACGGGAAGCCGTTCGCCGAGGTCGCCCGCGGAACGGCGGAGGACATCGAACTCGCGCTCGACGCCGCCCACCGGGCCGCGCCGGCCTGGGGCAAGACGACGGCGACGGAACGCGCCGCCGTGCTCAACAAGATCGCCGACGTCATCGACGCGAACAAGGAACTGCTCGCCGTCGCAGAGACCTGGGACAACGGCAAGCCGATCCGCGAACCGCTGAACGCCGACCTGCCGCTCGCGAGCGACCACTTCCGCTACTTCGCTGCTGCGATCCGCTCGCAGGACGGCGACCACGCCGAACTCGACAACGACACCGTCTCGTACCAGTTCCACGAGCCGCTCGGCGTCGTCGGCCAGATCATCCCGTGGAACTTCCCCATCCTGATGGCCGTCTGGAAGCTCGCCCCCGCCCTCGCGGCAGGGAACGCGATCGTGATGAAGCCGGCGGAGCAGACCCCGGTGTCGATCATGGTGCTGATCGAACTGATCGGCGACATCCTGCCGCCCGGCGTGCTCAACATCGTCAACGGGTTCGGCCTCGAGGCGGGCAAGCCGCTTGCGTCCTCCCCGCGGATCCGCAAGATCGCGTTCACGGGCGAGACCACGACGGGCCGCCTCATCCTGCAGTACGCGAGCGCCAACATCATCCCTGCCACGGTCGAACTCGGCGGCAAGAGCGCGAACATCTTCTTCAGCGACGTCGCCCAGGAGCAGGACAGCTTCTACGACAAGGCCCAGGAAGGTTTTGTGCTCTTCGCCTTCAACCAGGGCGAGGTCTGCACGGCACCGAGCAGGGCGCTCCTGCAGAAGCCGATCTACGAGAGCTTCCTCGGCAGCGCCATTGAGCGCACCCGCAAGGCGATCCAGGGCAACCCGCTCGACACCGACACCCAGGTCGGGGCCCAGGCGAGCAACGACCAGCTCGAGAAGATCCTGTCCTACATCGACATCGGCAAGCAGGAGGGCGCCCGTCTCGCCCTCGGCGGTGAGCGTGTCGACCTCGGCGGTGACCTGAGCGGCGGCTATTACGTGCAGCCGACCATCTTCGAGGGCAACAACAAGATGCGCATCTTCCAGGAGGAGATCTTCGGGCCGGTCCTCGCGGTCACGAGCTTCTCCGACTACGAGGACGCCATTTCGATCGCCAACGACAACCTCTACGGGCTCGGCGCGGGCGTCTGGTCCCGGAACGGCAACGTGGCATACCGGGCCGGGCGCGACATCCACGCCGGCCGGGTGTGGGTGAACAACTACCACCACTACCCTGCCGGCGCCGCGTTCGGCGGGTACAAGAGCTCTGGCATCGGCCGCGAGAACAACAAGCTCGCCCTCGGGCACTACCAGCAGACCAAGAACCTGCTCGTGTCCTACTCGGAGAAGCCCCTCGGCTTCTTCTAAACGGCATCGTGCCGAAGGGGGCCGCCGGTATCGACCGGTGGCCCCTTTCGGCCGTCCCGCAGCTCGACTACCGTTGGTGCACATCCCGCCCGATGACCATCGAGCGTGAATCGAACGATGAAAGGCCAGGCAATGTCGCCAGCAGCGCCCTCAACAACCACGGTCATCGCCTCCGTCACGGTTCCGGGGGAGACCACGCCGCGCGTCGAGTTCACGCCGGCCGCCGTCGACACCCTGCGCGAGCTCTGGGCCGAGTTCGGACCGCTGATGTTCCACCAGTCGGGCGGATGCTGCGACGGCAGTTCGCCGATGTGTTTCCCGGCCGGGGAGTTCATCACCTCGGACCGCGACGTGCTGCTGGGCCGGCTCGACATCGCGCCGGCCGGTGAAACGGCCCAGGCCGTCGACTTCTGGATGTCGGCGGAACAGTTCGAATACTGGAGCCACACGTTCCTGACGGTCGACCTCGTCCCCGGCCGGGGCAGCGGCTTCTCCCTCGAGGCTCCGCGCGGCGTGCGTTTCCTGATCCGGTCCCGCCTGATGGAAAGCTTCGGCTGAGGGCTCGTTCGGGAAGGTCGTGCCCATCCCCGGTCGTTCGTGACTCGCGACAGGGGGTGGCCGAACCTGCGGAGTGCCCGTTGGCCCGCCTTTGGCTCTCAGCCTCCGGGCAACTACACTCGTTTGAGGCCGATTCGGCCGCGCACCTTCCTAACTGAACTGAATGAACGGAAACGCTTTCCATGGCATCAACCGCCGATATCCGAAATGGCGTCGTCCTCAACATGGACGGCCAGCTTTGGGCCGTCACCGACTTCCAGCACGTCAAGCCGGGCAAGGGCGGCGCTTTCGTTCGCACCAAACTGAAGAACGTCGTCACGGGCAAGACCGTCGACCGCACCTTCAACGCCGGAGCCAAGATCGAGACCGAGAACGTCGACCGCCAGGACTTCCAGTACCTGTACGCGGACGGCGACTCCTACGTCTTCATGGACGTCTCCGACTTCGACCAGCTCACCGTCTCCAACGTCGTCGTCGGCGAGGCCTCGAACTTCCTCCTTGAGAACCAGAACGTCACCATCGCCCTCCACAACGGCAACCCGCTGTATGTCGAGCTGCCGGCATCCGTCGTGCTCGAAATCACGTACACGGAGCCTGGCCTGCAGGGCGACCGCTCCACCGGCGGCACCAAGCCCGCCACCGTGGAGACCGGGTTCCAGATCCAGGTCCCGCTGTTCCTCGAACAGGGCACCAAAGTCAAGGTCGACACCCGCACCGGTGACTACCTCGGCCGCGTCAACTAGTGAGCGCACGAACGAAGGCGCGTAAGCGCGCGCTCGACATCCTGTACGCCGCCGACGTGCGGCAGACGACGATTCCCGAATCGCTCGCCGCCGAGGCGCAGCGGGCCGCGAGCGAACCCGCGCGGATGGCCTCCTGGCTGTACGCGCGCGAGATCGTGGACGGCGTCGTCGATCACCGCGAGGAGATCGACGAACTCATCGAGACCTACTCGCAGGGCTGGACGCTCAAGCGGATGCCGGTCGTCGACCGTGCCATCCTGCGGATCGGGATCTGGGAGATCCTGTTCAACGATGCCGTTCCTCACGCCGTCGCGATCGATGAGGCCGTCGAGGCCGCGAAGATCCTGTCGACGGATGATTCGGCCGGGTTCGTCAACGGATTGCTCGGCAGGATCGCGCAGACGGCCCCGCCGGCGTCGGCTGCTCCCGCAGCACCCTAGGCTCGTCCGCACCGTCCCGTACCGTTCGTCCAGGGGAAGATCATGAGCAACGACAATCCAGAGCCGTTCCCGTCCTACCCGGACCAGTCCGGTCTGCCGGCGTCCCCCGAGCAGGGAACGCCGCATCAGGATTCGCTCCAGCCGTACCCGCAGCAGGACTACCGGCAGCAGGAGTACCCCCAGGTGCCCCGCACGAACACGCTCGCGATCGTCTCTCTCGTGTCCGCGTTCGTCGTGTCCCTCGTCGCCGTGATCACGGGGCACATCGCGCTCGGCCAGATCGCACGCCGCGGTGAACGGGGGCGCGGCCTCGCCATCGCGGGTCTTGTGATCGGCTACGTGGGACTGGCGTCCACGGCCGTCCTCATTGTCCTCTCGATCCTGTTCGCTGCGGCCTTCGGTCGGGTCTTCCTGAACATGGCCCAGCACGGCGGCTTCGGCGGGCCGGTCACCTCGGCGACGAGCGAACCGGACGCCTCGCAGGGCCTCCTGCCGAGTGGCACGCTCGGCGCGGCCCACTTCGACGATGGTTACGTGTCCGTCGGCACCGGCAGCCAGATCGTCGACGAGTACATCGACCCGATGTGCCCGTACTGCGCCCAGTTCGAGGCGACCAACGGAGCGCTGCTCGCGAGCCGCGTCGATGACGGCTCGATCACACTGCGCCTGCACGCGCTGACCTTCCTCGACCAGGCCTCCCAGGGCACGTACTACTCGAGCAGGGCATCCTCCGCGCTCACCTGCGTCGCAACACTCGCTCCGGACTCGACCCTCGACTACCTCGCGGCCCTGTTCGCGAACCAGCCGCAGGAGAACACCCAGGGCCTCACTGACGCTGAACTCGCTGCGCTTTCGCCGGCCGGTACGGACATCTCCGGCTGCATCGCGCAGGGCGACTACCAGATGTGGTCGGAGGCCAACACCGATGCCGCCCTCAACGGGCCCATCCCTGGAGCGGAGATCGATTCGATCCAGGGCACGCCGACCGTGCTCGTCGACGGGGCGCAGTACCCGGGCGGACTGACCGACAGCCGTGAGTTCGAGGCATTCCTCGACTCTGGCTCAGGATCCGGCCAGTCGACGACCGAGGGGTCGTCGGGCGCCTGAGCGCAATCCGGCCTGGCTACAGGACGGCGTAGAGGCCTTCGAGGGCGCTCGCGATCGAGTCGAAGCTGCCGATCCGCTGCCCGTCTTCGTTGACCAGCAGGAACCCGCGCGGCGTTCGCTCGAGGATGCCCGCGAGTTCATCGGTCACATCGTGACGGACCTCCCAGCGCGCCGGGCCGGCGTCCACGACGGAAAACAACTGAACGAGGTCCGTCCGGTCCATTCAAATCCTTCATCTGTACGTGCTTTCGCCAGCGGATGCCTGCCGCGGGACAATCCTGACGTGTGCCGGGCCCGACCGCAACTTCTGTTCGGTGAACACCCGGTGACGGTGTCGGCGTGGTCCAGGCGGAGCAGGTCAGGCGGGCAGGTCAGAGTGCGATGGCCAGGGCCAGGATCCGTGAGCGCGGCTGATCGGCCCAGGTACCGGAGAGGTGCTCCGGGACGCCGCCGGTGGGCGTCCGGGCCGCGAGAACGCTCGTCTCCGCAGTAGGGCTGCCGGGCACCCTGAGTACGACGAGGCGCAGGGAGCCGGCCTCGACCACGGTCGAACCGAGCTCGTCCCTGGTCGAGAGAGCTGTCGTCGACGACAGTGCCGGGGTGGACGCATCCGTGGTCCCGCTGCCTGCGACCGTCGCCGTGGACTCCCGGAAGACGAGTTCCCCGTCGACGTCGACGAACTCGTCGGCCTGGGTGCCGCCGCGGTGGATGGTCGTTGCGAGCGCGGCGATGTAGGTGGGATCCCCGGTGGCGTCGTATGTCCAGCGACGACCCAGGACCGAGTGTTCCATCGTGCCGATCAACCAGGCGTCGCCGCCTTCGAGGGGCGCATCGCGATACGTCAGCGGCACCTGGAGCACCGGACCGTCGCCGGCACGCACGAGCAGCGTTTCGATGCCGACCTCACCCGCCGGATCGTCAAAACGGTATGCCGCGACGGCCGTCAGGGGGGCGGAGGGATCGCCGGCGAACCAGGACTGCATCCGCAGCCAGGGTTCGACGAGTTCAAGCTTGGACGGCCGAAGCTGGGCCCGGTGGATGAGTGCCATGACCTCGATGGTAGGGCACGTCCGCCTGGCAGAAAGGGCTGTCAGGCCGGAGACGTCTAGAACAGCCGGGAAGTCCGTATCCGTCCGCACGTCGCCGACTGGTCGGCGGCGTTGAGGTCACTCCGCCACTGTCGGCGTGAGCCGTCGGCTGGCAGACTGGGGGGCGTGAATCCAGAGCCGATCCCGTCGTCCGCTGCACCAGACGGTCTGCACGCGTCGTCGCCCACGTCGCGGGTCGACCACTATGCCACTGGTGAGACCAAGGCGAGCGGGAGCACCCTCGATGGCGAACTCCACGGCGAGTGGGAGTGGTTCCGCACAGACGGCACGCTGATGCGTACGGGAGAATTCGACCGCGGCCGCCAGATCGGCGTCTGGCGCACCTGGGCCAGGGACGGCAGCCTCGTCAAGGAGACCCGCTTCCGCTGAGTCGCTCACTGACTCGATTCCGCGCCCTCCCGCAGCCGGCCGACAGGATCCCGGACCTCTGCTGCGCGATGTTCCGCACGTCGGTGAGCGTCCCGAACTCAGGAGTTCCGTGCGGCCGGGTGGGATCGGCTGCACTTGTCCGCGGACCCGAGTTACCCGCCCGGGCGGATCTCCTGAATTCGGAACCATGGGCAGGAGAATCAACCGTCTTCAGGTATGAAACTCGGAATGAGAAGCCCCCAATTATGTGAGCAAGTCTCGCATTCGTGTTCGATTCGGGGTAGAATCGGGGTATGGCAGGAGCTTGGGATCCCTAGTCACACACCCCGCAGGCCCACGATTCAGTGGCCGCGGGCGATCAACCCACCGTTGGTGTCGAGTCGGCCTATCCGGTCGCGGTTGCCGAGGGGTTCGAGGGCGCTGAGGGGTTGGCCGGCTCGGTGCCGTCGGTGCATGCGGAT
>NZ_SOFR01000031.1:0-23096 GCF_004402735.1 Cryobacterium sp. MDB1-18-1
GCACCTGCCCCGTGTGGAGTCGCCAGAACCGCAGGGACCGGTCGTCGTAGACGGCCTTCTCCCGGGCGGCGATGCCGGCCTCATCGAGCACGTCCCGCACCCGCCGGGCGCGCTTGAACAGCTGGTCAGCGTTCACCGTGCGCGCTTCGGCGAGGAGCCGGGCCAGGGCCGTGGCGAGTTTCTCCGGGGTGATCGCCCGGTCCAGGTCGCCCAGGCCCTTTCCGGAGCGAGTCCGCCTTCTCGACGCTCAGCCAGCCCTCGCGCAGGGCCCGGCCGATCGGCGCGTGCCACGGCGGAACCGCGGCAGCAGGAACCGGCGGGTCGACTGGCGGCAGGTCTGGAGCGGCCTCGTTGAGGGGCGGAGTCCCGTCGAGTAACTTCTTCGCGTCGGCGGCTTCGCGGGCGGCTTTCTCGGCGGCGTCGGTCTCAGAGAGCAACCGGCCGACCGCGAAGAGCTTGACAGCATCGCCCTTGCTTGACCCAGACACGCTCTGCAGCAGGTCTTCCGGAGTCCGGAACCCGTGCCGGGCCGCGAGCCCGTTCCCGCCGAGTTCAGCCCGGGAACGGCGGGCGAGGGTCGCCGCCATCCACGCGGCACACGTCTCCAGCGCCCGCCGGGAATCCGCGATCAACGCTTGCCCGGCAAGAACCTGCTCGTCGCTGAGCGCGTCGTAGTCAGCTGATGACCTTCCCAAGGCCGCGACAGCATCCGGCACCAGCACGGTGACGGGCGTACTGGGAGACGCANGGAGGTTGGTCATGCCCTCACGTTACGACCCACCACCGACATTCTCTGAGCATGGCTCAGGTCTGTGGAAACTCTCGGTGATCAGGAATCTGATGGGGAGCCGCTGCGTCAGGCCTGACGGGGAGACTCCGCCATGAACTCGGCGAGTGTCGCCTCGATCGTGGCGAACGACCAGCGGTAGGCGGCCTCCCCGTCGCGCACGGCGAGCGCGTGCGCGAGCTCGTGGTGGCGGTGCGCCGACGGCGGCGTGTACGAGGTGATCGTGAACCGTTTCTCCTCTTCGCGGGTACGGAGCAGTGCGGCAACGGTGCTCGCGAAGTGCCCCATCACGGCATTTCCGGAGCCGCGCAGGATCAGGGTGTGGAAGTCGATGTCGGCCTCGAGGAAGCCGCGACCGTCACCGTCGCGGTCGGCGATGACCATTGCGTTCGCGGCCGCCTTGACCCCCGCGAGTTGCTCGTCCGTCATGGCATGCGCACTCAGCCGTGCGGCGACGGGCTCGATTCCGAGGCGCATTTCAAGCATCTCGCGCATCTGGGTGAAGTATTCGGGACCGCGGCCACGCCAGACGATGATCTGCGGGTTCATCAGTTCCCAGGAGGTTCGGGCCAGTACCTGGGTTCCGACACGCTGCCGCGGCTCGATCATTCCCAGTGACTGCAGTACCCGCATCGCCTCACGCAGGACCGACCGGGAGACCGCGAAGGTCTCACTGAGTTCGTCGAGGTTCAGGATGTCGCCGGGTGCGTAGCGCGCATCCACGATCGACTGGCCGACGGCATTCACCACCCGTGCGTGCAGGCCACCCACACGCAGGGAATCCGTGACGGTGCCGCTCTGCATCTGCACTTCTTTCCATTGGCGTAGCCGGGAGGCCTCGGGGGCCCCACCGAGATCGTACCCACCACGCGGGCGTCGACGCGATTCGGGGGGTGGCGCGCGCGCACATCCTGTGCAACACTCAATTATCTGATTTATCAGACTATTGCTAATTTTTTGACGATGGGGTCGCAGGGACGCGGCCTCGGAATGGAATCTGAGATGAATCTCGCCCTTGCGGTTCAGACGGCCACACAGTCGGCGGTCCAGTTGGTCGTACACGCGGCCGACCCGATCAAACCGGCCAGCGGTGACGCCCAGCTGATCATCGCGGCCGTCGTCGGCATCGCCGTCATCATCACCCTCATCACCTGGTTGCGCGTGCACCCGTTCCTCGCCCTCGCGATCGGCGCCGTCGGCGTCGGCGTCGGCGCGGGACTCGCCCCGAGCGCCGCCGTGACGAGCTTCAGCACCGGCTTCGGCGGGACGATGGCGAGCGTCGGCATCCTCGTCGGCTTCGGCGCCATGTTCGGAAAGCTGCTCGCCGACTCCGGCGGAGCCGACCGGATCGTCGACTCCCTCGTGAGCCGGTCGACGACCCGAACCCTGCCCTGGGTGATGGCGCTCATCGGCGGCCTGATCGGCCTGCCGATGTTCTTCGAGGTCGGCCTCGTGCTGCTGATCCCCGTGATCATCCTCGTCGCCCGCCGCAGCGGCCTCTCCCTGATCCGTATCGCGATCCCGGCCCTCGCCGGCCTCTCGGTCATGCACGGCCTCGTGCCGCCGCACCCCGGGCCCCTCGTCGCCGTGACGACCCTGGGCGCCAACCTCGGCCTGACCCTCGCGATCGGCGTGCTCATCGCCATCCCGACCGTCATCATCGCCGGCCCGGTCTTCAGCAAGTTCGCGGCCCGCTGGGTCGACGTGCCCGTACCCGCGCTGTTCCTCACCACAGCCGACACCGGTGAAGTGACCCACACCAAGCGCCCGAGCTTCTTCGTGACCCTGTGCGGCATCCTGTTGCCCGTCGTGCTGATGCTCGCCCGCTCGATCGCCGATGCCCTCGCGCCCGGGTCGACCGCGCCGCTGAACGCCGCGCTCGACTTCCTCGGCACCCCGATGATCGCCCTTGGCCTCGCCGTGATCTACGCGATGATCTTCTTCGCCCGTGGCGGCGGCATGACCCGTGCAGCAGTCTCCACATCGCTCTCGAACTCCCTGCCCCCGATCGCCGGCATCCTGCTCATCGTCGGCGCGGGCGGCGGCTTCAAGCAGGTCCTGATCGACACCGGAATCGGAACCGTCATCGCGAACGCCGTCGCAGGCAGCAGCGTCTCGATTCTTCTCCTGGCCTGGTTCGTCGCCGCGCTCATCCGCGTCGCTACGGGTTCTGCCACGGTTGCAACCGTGACCGCAGCCGGCATCCTCGCCCCGGTCGCGGCGACCCTCGGCGCAACGGATGTCTCGCTGATGGTTCTCGCCATCGGCGCCGGTTCACTGTTCCTCTCGCACGTCAACGACGCCGGATTCTGGCTCGTGAAGGAATACCTCGGCACCACCGTCGGGCAGACCCTGAAGACCTGGACGATCATGGAGTGCCTCATCTCCGTGACGGGCCTCGCCGGCGTGCTCCTCCTGAACATCGTGATCTAGCATGAGCGACACCGAACAGCTCTTCGAGAACCAGCAGCCCGTTCTTGTCATCATGGGCGTCTCCGGCTCCGGAAAGTCCACGGTCGCCGGGCTCCTCGCCGGCCAGCTCGGCTGGGACCTGGAGGAGGGCGACGACCTGCACCCGCAGGAGAACATCGACAAGATGTCGGCGGGGCATCCGCTCGACGACGACGACCGGGCGCCCTGGCTCGAGACGATCTCCTCCTGGATCATCGAGCACACCATGGCCGGCGTGCCCGGGATCATCACGTGCTCCGCGCTCAAGCGCAAGTACCGCGACGTGCTTCGCGAGCACAACGTGATCTTCGTGCACCTGACCCTGCCGACGGAGCTGATCCTGCGACGCCTCGCCACCCGGCAGGACCACTACATGCCGGTGTCGCTTCTCGACTCCCAGGTCGCGACCCTCGAGGCGCCCGGCGACGACGAACGCGCCATCACGATCGATGCGGGGCGTGCACCCGCCGCGGAAGCCGCGGAGATCGTGCGACGCCTCGGCCTGACCCCGCGTCCCGGATCGTCGAGCCTCGGAGCTCCCGCCCCCGGACAGTCGTCCGTGCACCCGGTCGCCGCGGTGGCCCAGAAGGCCAGGCCCTAACGGGCTTGCGCCGACCGCGCTACGTCTCCACGCAAACGACCCCCGCTCAGCCGGGGGTCGTTTGTGCGTGCGGGCCACGTTTGTCAGGTTATTCACCCCGGATTCCGGTACGGTATGCGTGTGTCGCTTCGGACGGAGCGATTCATCGCATCCGCTTCGACCGGATGCCGGCAGTGGGAGACGAGATGAGGCTGGCAGGCTTCTCCGCCTCGTTGCACCCTCACGGTGCTCCCCGCACCGCTGGTCTCCGTACCGCGATCCTCGCGGCCCTCGCCCTCATCGCGGTCCTCGCCTGCGTGCTCTTCGCCCACGCCGGCGCCGACGGCCAGGACGTGAACGTGCCCGCAGCGGTCAGCCCGATGGCGATGTCCACCTCCGCGACCACCTCCGGGTCGGCATCCAGCGCCTTCTCCGGCACCGTCGTCTCCGGGACCGTCCTCTCCGGCACACTCGCGCAGGCCGTCGCGCTCTCCGCTTCCGTCGCCGTGACCGCAACGGCGGCGGCGACCGGGATGGCCCGCACGATCGCGGCATCCGTCGGCCAGCGCGTGCTGTGCTTCGAGGGCAACTCCCTCGGCGGCGGCGCCATGGCCGCGATGTCCTGTTCTGTACTCCTCATCCTCGGCAGCCTCCTGCTGATCGCGGGCGGCCCGTCGGCCCTCGGACTCCTGTTCGCGGCCGGCGGTTTCGTGGTCGGCACCTTCCGCACCATCGCGCTGCACCTGCACCGCCCGAGCCTCACGCTGCTTTCCGTCAGCCGCATTTAGGTCGAATCCCGCTCCCGCGCTTCTCCGGCCCTCCCGCCGAACGGATGCGTTCCCCTGCCGTTTTCACCGGCACCCGCGGATTTCGACCCTGTGACCTGAATGGACTACTGAACATGTGCACATCTTCCTGCCCGACGATCCTGGACCGGACGGGGACGGCGTCGTGAAACGCGCCGGACTCTTCGGCAGGGGCGCGGCCCCTGCCGCTCCGACCGCTCCGACCGGTTCCGCTGCGGCGGGCCGCCTCGCCGACTTCGGCTACCTCGGGTCCCGAGAGGTCTACCTCGACGCCGCCTGCCAGAGCCTGCGCCCGCAGCCGGTGATCGACGCCGTGAACGAGTACTACACGAGCTACAACGCCTGCGGCGGCCGGGTCAAGTACGCGTGGGGCAAGCGGGTCGACGAGGAGGTCGCGGCAACGCGGACCGCCGTACTCGCCAGGCTCGGCCTCTCGGCGCGCAGCCATGCGGTCTCGTTCACCCTCAACACGACCTACGGCATCAACCTGCTGCTGCAGCAGCTCCCCCAGGGCCGTTTCGGCCGGGTCGTGACGAGCCACGCTGAACACAACTCGGTCTTCCTGCCGACGATGACCGTCGCGAAACGCCTCGGCCTGCCGAGGCTCGTGCTCGACAGGGCCCCAGACGGCGCCCTCGTCTACGACCCCGCGCAGCTCGAACGCGCCGTCGTCGTCGTGAACGCCGCCTCGAACATCGACGGCAGCACCCTGACGAACCTCGCGGACCTCGTCCGCGACACCCACGCCCGCGGCGGCATCGTCATCCTCGACGCCGCCCAGGCCATGGCCCACGAGCACACGCTGCTCCGAGGGACCGATGCCGACGCCATCTGCTTCTCGGCGCACAAGATGTACGGGGCGAGCCTCGGCGTCGTCGTGACCCGGATCGAGCTGCTGCGCTCCCTCGAGATCAGTTTCGTCGGCGGCGGCATGGTGACGGATGTCCGCGCAGACTCCTTCGACCTCGTCACGGACGACCCCGGCGCACTCCTCGAACCCGGCCTGCAGGCCTGGGGCGAGATCATCGCGCTCGGCCGCGCGCTCGACTGGCTCGGACACGTCCGCCCAGGCGGCCTGGCACCGCACGAACACATCGCGAGCCTCTCCGGCCGCCTGTTCGACGGCCTCAGCGCGATCCCCGGCCTCGTCGTGCTCAATCACGCCGCGAGCCCGGTCATCAGCGGCTACGCCCCGAAGCAGGATTCGCACCGACTCGCGGTGTTCCTCTCCCAGCAGCAGATCATGGTGCGCAGCGGCTACTTCTGCGCCCACCACGAGCTCAAGGAACGGCTCGGGCTTCCCCCGCTCCTGCGCTTCTCCCTCGGACTCCACTCCACTTCGGCGGACATCGACCGCGCACACGACGCCCTCGCCCGCCTCCTGAAAGGCCTTTCCTAAGTGTTCTGCATCGCAGCATTCATCGTTCTCCTGTTCATGGCGGCCATCTCGGCCCGTTATCGCAAGTACCTCGCGAAGGCGTGGAACTGTACGTTCCGCCGAATCACCTTCCGCCCGTGTGACACCACCTTCAAGCAGGACATGAAGGACCACATGCTCGCCCCGATCGCCGCGCGCAGGCCCGGACTGGTCAAGCCCGCGAGCATCGGCCTCGAGGTCGTCGCCGTCCTGATCATCCTGACGACCATCTGGAGCGGGTACGAGGTCGTCAAGAGTGGCGTCAACCTCTACGTCTACGGAACCTGCAACAAGCAGGACTCAGCGTCGTGCAGCCTCGGCGCCGAGGCATGCTCCATTCCGGACCAGACCCCGGGCTTCGGCGATTCCCTCGCCGCGTGGGACGTGGTCGGCGCCTTCGGCAACGAATTCGCGAGCCTCGGCGAGACCTTCTCCGCCATCCCGAGCCGGATGCAGAACTGGGATGCCACGGCCTACCTGCCCGCGGACGCAACCTACCTGAACCCGTACGACGCGAGCAAGAAGACCGCGCTCGAGGTCATCGACCCCGGCTGCACCTACTGCCTGCAGCTCTTCAACAACATCGAGAAGGCCGGATTCGGCGAGAAGCAGAACCTCAGCTACATCGCATACCCGATCCAGTCGGCGACCGGCTACAAGTTCAAGAACTCCCTCCTCGTCACCGAGCAGCTCGAGGCCCTGCGCCTGAACCCGCTCGAAGGCGCCACGACCCCGGTCGACTGGGAGATCCTGAAGCGCATCTACACCGAGAAGAACGACGCCGGGGTCTCCTGGCAGGTCTCGATCAACAGCATGGAGTCCGCGGACGCGAGTGCGCTTCTCCAGGGCTGGGAGCTCGAGTTCGGGCTCAGCCAGGCACAGGCCGACCACGTCGGCCAGGTCGCGGCATCCGACCAGGTCACGCAGGTCATCGCAGCCAACAAGAAGACGGTCGAGGAGAGCATCCACACCGTGAAGATCCCGACGATCATCTTCGACGGCCGTCGCCACGACGGCCTCGTCTCCGTCGGCGACCTGGGCTGACCTGGCCCGATCGTTCCGCTCAGTTACGGAAAAAGCACCCTCCCGCGCGGGAGGGTGCTTTTTCCGTTTTTCAGCCAGCGGATGTCGGTGCTACGGCTTCCAGACCATCAGCACGACGACCGCCACGAGCAGCAGGCTTGCGACACCGGAGCCTGCGGCGATCCGCGGGTAGCCGGCGGCCTTGGCGCCTGCGGCATCCGTCGCGAGCGACTCTGCTGCGGCCTTGAGCGCCGGCACGACGAGGAACAGGTTGATCGCGAGCGCGATCACGTAGAGCACGAGGGACAGCCACACCCAGGTCGATCCGAAGGTCCAGGCGTCGTCGGCCTCCTTGAGGCCGAGCGCCCCAAAACCGAAGAACGCGACCACGATCGAAAGCAACGTGAAGATATTGACCGACTTCGCGAGGGTCGCGACGGGACCCGCCTGCCCTGCCCGGATGGAGCGCATGGCGGTCATCGGGAGGATGGCCATCGGTCCGACGATGAAGACGGCGGCGACGATGTGGAGGACGTTGATCAGAATATGCATGCCTACAGGCTAGAGCCGTTCGGGTCAGGACGAGTGCACAACGCCGGGGTGGTCGGCGGGGAGGCCGTGGCGCTTGCCGGCGTGCAGCATCCGCAGGTTCTTCGTCTGCCAATCGCGCACGGCCTGGTGCTGCGGCTCGAGCGCGCGCAGCTCGGCGCAGGCCGTGACCTGGCGGCCGCAGGAGCAGAGCCGCGGCGTCGCCTCGTCGGCGTGGTGCAGCGTTCCGAGGCGCCAGAGCACGGCCATCGCCCAGTCGATCTGGTGCTGGGCGAGCTCGGCCCTCCGCTCGGCGCGCTTGACGAGGTCGGTCTCGAGGATGCCGCGGAGTTCCGTGCCCGGCGCGTACTCGAAATCACGCGCCGCGATCCGGCGGAGGTCGTCGACCTGGCCGGTCAGCCGGGCGATGGCGGCGTCCTTCTCGGTGTCGCTCGCCTGCGCCTTCTCGGCGAAGCGCCGGTGCTTGTCCTGCTGCTCGGCGAACTGGCCGAGCCAGAGCTCGATGTGCTCGGCGTCGCGCCGCTCTGCCTTCTCGGCGCCGAGGTGGTGCAGGCACAGCGCGCAGACCACCTGGTCGCTCGCCGAACCGAAGGTGAAGGGCTGCAGCGACCGGCAGCAGAAGCACTGGGCGAGCACGGGAACGTACAGGGGATACGAGTGGGTCACGAGAGGATGTCCTTGGTCACGAATCGGCCGTAGGCGAGTGCCCCGAACACGAGGATATAGCCGCCCTGCAGCAGCGCATTGGCCCCGAACGACGTCCAGTCGATCGGCTGCCGCAACAGGTCGGCGAAGTCGAGCCAGTAGTGGCTGAACAGCCACGGATGCAGCCAGTCCAGTTGCGGGAGCGCGTCGAGCACCTGGGCGGTCACCGAGAGCACGATCGTCGCGGCCATGGCCCCGACGGGCACCTCGGTCAGGGTCGAGATGAACAGCCCGATCGCCGAAAGGCCGAGCAGGGACACCGTGACGTACGCCGCGATGAGGAGCGAACGAAGCACGGACTCGCCCACCCCGATGGTGTCGCCGGAGAGCAGGGTGACCGGGCCGACCGGGAACAGGGCCGCGCCGATCAGGGCGCCGGAGACCGCGACGGTCAGGGTCGCGGCGACGCAGAAGGCCGCGGCGCCCGCGTACTTGACCAGCAGCAGGCGTACCCGCCCTGCCGGGGCCACGAGCAGGTAGCGCAGGGTGCCGAGGTTCGCCTCGCCCGCCACGGTGTCGCCGGCGACGACCCCGACGGTCAGCGGCAGGAACAGCGGGATCGACACGATCAGGGCGGTGATCGCGACGAAGAGACCGTTCTGGGTGATCCGGTCGAGGAAGGCCGGGCCGCGTCCCGGCGTGACAGGGCTGCTGGTCAGCCGCACGGCGATGGCGATGAGCACCGGGATCGCGGCGAGCGCAGCGAGCATCGCCCAGGTGCGGCGGCGGCGGAAGAGCACGGTGAGTTCGGAGCCGAGGAGCGCGGCACCGGATGCCCCGCGCGGCCTGGCGACGGCGGTCGCGATCGCCGCGTGCCCTGTCGGCTCCGGCACCGATGCGGCCGGCCCTGTCGAGTCTGGCCCTGTCACGGCCGGCCCGGTCACTGCCGGTTCCCTGGGATCACTGGGCGACATCGAAGCCCTCCCCGGTGAGTGCGACAAAACGTTCTTCGAGGCTTGCGGCCGCGACGGTGAAGCCGCGCACGCGCACTCCGGCGGCGACGAGGGCAGCGACGATGTCTTCCGGCGCCGGTGCGGCAGCGGTCAGGGCGGCGCTCAGGTGACCGGGAGCTCCCGCAGCCGAGACGAGCGTCACGGGAGTGAGCCCCAGCCGTTCGAGCACCTGCCTGGCCGCCACGGGGTCCGGCGTGTCGAGGCGCGCGTGGGCCTCGCCGGCGCCGCGGAGCTCGTCGAGGGTGCCCTGGGCCACGAGGGTGCCCGCGCGCATCACGGCGACGTGGCTGCACATCTGCTCGACCTCGGCGAGCAGATGGCTCGACACGAAAACGGTCGTGCCCTCCGCGGCGAGCGAGCGCACGAGGCTGCGCACCTCGCGGGTGCCCTGGGGGTCGAGCCCGTTGGTGGGTTCGTCGAGCACGAGCAGCTCGCGCGGCATCAGGAGCGCATTGGCGATGCCGAGCCGCTGCTTCATGCCGAGCGAGTACGCGTGCACCTTCTTGCCTGCCGCATGGGTCAGGCCGACGCGCTCGAGGGCGTGCTGCACCCGTGCGGCGCGGGTGGCCGCTGACGCGCCCGGATCCGCGGTATCGAGCCGACGCAGGTTGGCGGTGCCGGAGAGGAACGGATAGAACGCGGGCCCCTCGACGAGGGCGCCGACGCGCGGGAGCACCGAGCGCAGCGACCCGGGCATCGACCGGCCGAGCAGGCTGATCTCCCCGCTCGTCGCGCTCGCGAGGCCGAGGAGCATGCGGATGGTCGTCGTCTTGCCAGAGCCGTTGGGTCCGAGGAAGCCGAAGACGGAGCCCGTGGGCACGGCGAGGTCGATGCCGGCGACGGCGGCCTGGCGGCCGAACTGTTTGGTGAGACCGTGGGTTTCGATGGCCAGTTCGACGGATGCGATGGCGGCGCTCACCCTCCCACGGCGGCGGCCTGGAGACGCTCACTCGGAACGGCGCCGGCGAAGACCCGCCCGTCATCGGTGAGCAGCACGCTCACGAGGGCGGTCGAGATCACGCGCCCGCCGGTCACGGCGGTCGTCAGCTGGGCGAGGAGCGGCGAGGAGGACAGTTCGGCGGGAACGGATCCGGCCGGGAGTTCGACGACGGCGTCCCAGCCGGTCCCGGAGATCGTTACGCCGGCGAGGAACTTCTCCGCCTCGGCCTTCATGGTCGCGTGGTCCGCGGCATCCTTCTTGTCGAGGCTCGTGGTGTCAGGGAGGGCCTGCTCGGTCACGCTCGCGCCGGCGGGCGGCGAGAACGTGAAGAGGGAGGCATCCGGTGCCCCCAGTGAGAGCTCGGTGAAAGCGAGCCGGAACGCCGGCTTCTCCTGCCCGCGGGCGGTGACCTCGACGGCGAGCGGCAGCCCGGTCTCGGAGTCGACCGAGATCGACACCGTTCCGACGAGGGTTCCGGTGGTCTTCGGGGTGAGCACGAGGTCGTAGACGCTCCGACCCGCGACGCTGCCGTCCGTGCCGACCGATACCGTCGTGCTCGGGTCGACCGCGGCGAGGAACTTCGCGGCGACCTGCTCCGGCGTGGCCATGCCGCCGTGGGTGGTCGCGTCCGTGTCCGCGGCGTCCTTCGCCGGCACGGTCACGTGCGCTGCGGAGTTGTCCTTCGAGTTGTAGAGCCAGACGTCACTGCCGTTGCGCACGAGGTCGCGTTCGGCGAGGTTGTCGAGCACCTGCAGGCGGATGTTATCCGGCCCGTTGAGGTAGACCCGCCCGGTGTGCGAGCCGGTCAGGAGTTCGAGCGCGGAGGCGGCGCCGGCGTTCCCGCTCGCGGTCGGCCCGGTCGTCGGCAGCTCGGGCAGGCCGAGCTCCGAGGTCTGTTCGATGGTTCCGGAGAGCGCGTCGACGGTGCTGGTGCCGACGAGCGCGAGCACCTGCGCAGGCGTCTTGTCTGGCAGGTCTACGGCCGCCCCCGCGGTGAGGGGGCCGGCGAGCGCGCCGACGGCGATGACGGCGGGGATGACGATGGCCGGAAGCCACTTCGTGAAGTTTCGGGGGGTCATGAGAACGACCCCTGAGTGTCGCGATTCATAGTCAGATCCTACGTCCGTCCGGCACGGCTCGCACGGCCGCGGGCAGGCAATCCGGGCGCGCTGGGCGAACTCCCAGCACGCCGCATCCGCTCACGGCGTGGGGGCGAGCGCGCGCAGGTCCTTCCGCAGGATCTTGCCGGACGTGGACTTGGGAATGACGTCGATGAACGCCACCTGCCGCACCTTCTTGTGCGGCGCCACCCGCTCGGCGACGAAGGTCATCACGTCCTCCGGCGTGAGCACGTGGCCGGGAAGCACGACGACGAAGGCCTTCGGCACCTCCTGGCCGTCGGCATCCACTGCTCCGACGACCGCGGCGTCCGCGATCGCGGGGTGGCTGAGCAGCAGGGCCTCGAGTTCGGCGGGCGCGACCTGGTAGCCCTTGTACTTGATCAGCTCCTTGAGGCGGTCGATGATCGTCACGTATCCCTCAGCGCTCACGGTCGCGATGTCGCCTGTGTGCAGGAAGCCGTCAGCTTCGAGGATCTCCCGGGTCGCCTGCTCGTTGCCGAGGTAGCCGAGGTAGCCGAGGTAGCCGAGCATCACGTTCGGGCCGCGCACGAGCAGTTCGCCCGGTTCGCTCACCCCGACATCGGGAATGACGATGGCGAGCCCGGTCTCCGGGTCGACGAGCTTGCACTCGATGTTCGGGAGGGCGAGGCCGACGACGCCGTGCGGGATGTCATCGCGGCCCCGGGGCATCGCATGCGAGATCGGGCTCAGCTCACTCATGCCGTAGCCCTGGCGCACCTGGCAGCCGAGGCGGTCGGCGACGGCGTGGGCGAGCGAGGCGTCGAGCGGCGCGGCGCCGGAGAACAGGGTCCGCAGGCTCGACAGGTCGTAGTCGTCCACGAGCGGATGCTTCGCAAGGGCCACGGCGATCGGCGGCGCGATGAACACGTAGGTGGCCCGGTAGTCCTGGATCAGCCGGAGGAATTCCGGGAGCTCGAAGCGGGCCATCGTGATGACCGTCGCGCGGGCCGCGAGGGCGATGTTGAGCAGCACCGTCATCCCGTAGATGTGGAAGAACGGCAGCACGGCGAGAACGCGGTCGTCCGGGGTGCCCTCGAGCACCGGAATCGCCTGGGCGACGTTGGCCACGAGGTTGCGGTGGGTGAGGATGACACCCTTCGGCCTGCCGGTGGTTCCGGAGGAATAGGGCAGCACGGCGACGTGGGTTGCCGGGTCGAACACCACGACCGGCGCGGGGTGACCCTCCAGGATGAGGTCGGCGAGGGACAGTCGCGAGCCGTCGTGGTCGAGCAGGGCGACGGCATCCGCCGCCAGGCCGGCGAGCGCGGCCGCCTCGCTCGCCTGGGGCAGGAACGGCGTGACGGTGAAGAGCAGCCTTGCCTGCGAGTCGCGCAGCTGGGAGGCGATCTCGGCGGCGCCGTAGAGGGAGTTGATGGTCGTCGCGGTCGCGCCGGCACGGAGGATGCCGTGGAACATGATCGCGAAGGCTGTCGAGTTCGGGGCGTGCAGGGCGACGACGTCTCCGAGGCCGATTCCCCGGGCAAAGAGGGCGCCGGCAACGGCGTCGATGCCGGCAACGAGCTCGCGGTAGCTCGTCGTCACGCCGGTGGCGGCGTCGATCATGGCGGTGCGGTCCCTGTCCTCCTCGGTGATCGAGCCGAACAGGTAGTCGTAGACGCTGAGGTGGGGGATCTCGACGTCGGGGTGCGTGCTGGCGATGATCATCGGTATCTCCTTCGATACGGTGTGCGAGCGGGGCAGGGTACTGGGCAGGCAGTTAACGGATCCGGCATGGAATGGCTCAGGCGTATCGACGCCAGGGCATATAGCCGGGTCACGCCCGGAAGGCCGAAAGGAAAATCGCCGGCGTCTTCCACCACGACGGCCGGCTGACGAATTCGGTCAGGAGCCGGGAGGTCTTCGCCGCGCTCCGCGCGCTGACGAACCACGGCGGCTTCGGGAAGAGTGCGAATTCGCCGTGCCAGGCCGAGCGCGGGAAGGGCCGGAACGGACCGCGGACGACGGTGCGCTCGGTGTCGTCGAGCAGGAGCGCATTGTGCACGACGCCGATACCGCTCTGCACGTCGGTGAGCGAGTGGCCGGGGAAGGCCCCCCACGGCGCTGCCGCGGTGAGGAACCCCACGCCTGTCCAGGCGTTGACGGCGATCGTGCCGTAGCGCAGGCGCTCGAGCGCAGCGGTGAACCCCGTGCCGAGCCGGCGGATCGTGGCCGGGGTGCCGAGGATGTTCGCGCCGAGGGTGCCGAGGAAGTCCTCGTTTGCCGCGGTGACCGCGGCGTCGAGGAAGGCCTGTCCGGTCCCGTCGAGTTCGATGACGCCGAGCACGGGAGCGAAGGCCTCGACGCCGATGAGCGCGGCGGGGTCTGCCGTGCCCGCCTCGATCAGCAGACGACCGCCGTCCGGGCCGAGCCGGGTGGCCTCGGGGTAGGCGGCGAGCGCGGCGTGTACCCGGGCGTCGCTGCCCGGGTACCAGGGCGGCCGTGCGGGCGCCGCGGCCAGGGCCGCCCGGAGCGCCGCGAGGAATTCCGCCTTCTGCGGCCAGTCGCGACTGAGCACGACCACCTGCCCGGCGATGCAGTTGTAGCCGCCGTTGTGCAGGCGCTGGGTGGCCACGTGCTCGGCCTGGAAGATCACGTCCCGTCGACTCCATTTCCCGGGGAGGACGATGATCGGCGCGACCCCGCCGAGCTCGCTCGTGATGGGCTTCTGCAGCAGCGGGGTGCCCGCGGCGTGGCGGGCACGACCGTCGGCGCCCTGACCGAAGACGACGACATCGTGGGTCGCCGCACTTCCGGTGATGTGCACGTGGCTTACGCCCTCGTGGTGGGCGAGGTACCCTCCGACCGCCGCGCCGCCCGAGACGATCGAGAGCAGTCCCGCCTCGATGAGGGGGGCGAAGGCATCCGCGTAGACCGGAGAGAGGGCGTCGAGCACGGGATTGAGTTTGAGCACCGAGACCCGGTTGTGCGCGATCAGCTCGTAGAGCACGTCGAGCGGCGGGATCGACGTGATGTTGCCGGCTCCCAGCACGAGACCGACTCCCCCGGTGCGTGACGGATGCCGCTGGCCGAGCCCGGCGCGCGAGCGCGCCTCCTCCTCGGTCACGCCCGGCCTGAGCCAGGCCTCAGCGGAGAACCCGTGCAGCAGGAGCGCCTCGAAGGGAGTGCCCGGGAGCACGGGGACGGTGATCCGGCCACCGGGGGCGCGCCCGAAGCGGGTGGCCCGGAGTGGGCTCTCACCGCGATCGAGGGCGCTGATCGAGTTCTGCAGGGTCGCGAGGTTTGTCAGCACGACGTAGGGACCGGACAGCCACTCCTCGCCGACGAGCGGGGAGTCCTGGTCGAGCCCCTTGGCGAGGGCCGCGACCCGAACCCAGCGCTCGGCGTGGGCCGCGACCGTGGCGGCGACGGCAGCGAGCAATGCGGAGCGCGCGGCCAGGGGCATGTCCGCCCAGCGGGCAACGCCCGCGGCGAGGCCGGAGACGAGCGTGTCGAGGGCCGCGCGGTCTGCCGCGGAGAGCTCGTCGGCGGGACGTTCGTTGACGGCGGTCGGTTCGGTCGAGGTCATCAATCTCCCTTGATTGCTGCCGGTGGCTCCTGCGGCCCGCGCGCCAGGCCGGACGGCCAGACGGCCAGCGCCTGCGGCCTGCGCGTGCTGAACCAGCAGAGTACCGCACGACCCTCGGCGGGTCCCCACCCCAGTGCGCGGGTGTCGCTCGGCTGCGGACGACACGACGAGGGTCGATCCGCGTGTCGGGAGTCGCTGTCCCACCGGGCGACGGCGGCGCCGACGGCGCCAGTCGACGGCGTGCGGGCCGGCGGGTACGGAGGCCGGCGGGCACGGGAGGAAACCGCGGGTTCGGACCACCGAGCTTTCGGGACGATCAGTGATCCGGACCACGGAGGGCATCGAACTCTGGTGAGGCCTCGGGCGGCCGTTGACCGGTTCGTTTCTTGTGCTGACCAGCGTCTGCGTCGAAGGCGGCAGTTCGTTGATCTGTTGAAAACGTATGACGTACGCCCGGGGATCGCAACCGGTGCCCGATGCGGCAAATCGTCGGCATCCGTCTCGGGAGGTGAGTACGCCCGCCGTGGAACCAAGCAGGCGAAATAGCGCTCAATCGGGCATTTGTCATGGCTGAACATCCGTGCAACTCGGCGGTCTCCTGCACCGGAAGTGGCCGGATCGGGTGAGGCTGCGCTGATCCGGGGCAAATCTGAGGGAAAAACGAGGGAAATCCGTGGGAAGTCCGTGGGGTGCGTGGCCCGTTCCAGGCGGAAGGAACCGGGGCGGGACGCTGCCGTGGCGACGATGCCGGCGCAAAAGAAGGCCGGGACAGCACTCCCGGATGCCCGGAACGCGCGTCAGTCTGCCGGCGCGAGGCCCGCCTCTTCCGCGGGGACAGCGGGGAGGACCAGCACGAACCTGCCGTGACGACCGCCGGGGACGGCTTCCACCGTGCCGCCCGCGGCGACCGCAACCCTGCGCGCGAGCGCCAGGCCGAGGCCGGCACCGGGGCTCTCTGCCGCCCGGTATCCGGACGTGAACAGCAGCTCCGGGTCGAGGTCTCCGATTCCCGGCCCGTCGTCGGTCACGCTGATCCGGATCGAACCGCCCTGCGCGACCGCCGCGACAGTGACCCGCGTCCGGCCGTACCGCACGGCGTTCTCGAGCAGCGGCGCGAGGGCACGCAACGCGACGGCCTGCGGAACCCCGAGCGCGAGACCGGGCGCGGGGGCGACGACGATCTCCGGCACCGCGTCGGCCGGCGCCCCGGCCGAAGCCCCGGCCGCTGCCTCTACAGCAGCGCGCAGCACGGCGTCGACCGGCGCCCGCTCATCCCGGTTCACCTGGCCGCGGGACACCGAGAGCAGGGTGCCGATCACCTCGGTGAGCTGATCGACGGATGCGCCGATTCGGCCGAACCGCTCCGCTTGCGCCGGCGAGAGCGTCGGATCGAGTCCCGCGAGCTCCGCCTCAGCCCGGATCACCGTCAGCGGGCTGCGGAGTTCATGGGCGAGTTCCGCGGTCAGGCGCTGCTCCGCGATGATCGTGCGCGACACCCGCGCGAGCAGGCCGTCGAGCACCTGGCCGAGGCGGGTGAGTTCGTCGTGGGGCTCGCCGAGGTCGAACCGCCCGGTGAGGTCGTCCGCGCTCCATGCGGACGCCCGCCTGGCCATCACCTCGACGGGGCGCAACGCGCGCCGCACGGTCCAGGCCGCCATCCCGCTGACTCCGAGCACGACGAGAACGGCGAGGCCGATGCCCACGAGCAGGGTACGTGTCTCGGTACGCTGGTACGGCGCGAGGGACAGGCCGACCACGGCGACGCCGATCCGTTCCGTCTCGCCCGGCAGGACGATGGGCACCGCGCGCAGTCTCCAGCCGCCGCTCTCGCGCTCCGTCGGCTCGGTGACCGAGCTCAGCGCCGCGAGCCCGGCCGTGAGTTCTGACGGTCCCGCGACCGGCGCCGGGTCCGGTTCCGCGCCGGTCGGCGTCGAGTCCGTCCCGGTCGCGGTCCCGCTGACCAGCCGGCCGGACGCGTCGTAGATCCAGGTGACGTCCCCGAGGCCGCCGGCCGCGTTCCGGGTGACCGCGATGCCGTCACCCTGGCGCACGACGGTCGCGAGCGCGGATGCCGCGCGCTCAGCGAGGAGGCCGTCGATGTCCTCGCTCACGACGTGCGTCAGCACGGCGACGGTCAGGGAGAGCAGTGCCGCCATGCCGACGGTCGTGAGCAGCGCCGTGGCGAAGACGAGACGGCGGCGCAGCGAGCTCACGCGCGGCAGGACCGGCAGCCGCAATCGTCCCAGGCGGCGCCCGGACGAGTCCCTGGTCCCGGTCATCGGAGGGCGTACCCGACGCCGCGCACGGTCTCGATCCGTCGCGACGCCGGAGACTCGCGGGCGGCATCCGCCCCTGGCCCGGCGAGCGCAGCGGCACCGCCGCCGTGGTCACCGCGGTCGCCGCCTTCACGGTCGCGGTCGCCGTCGAGCAATTCGAGCTTGCGGCGCAGCCTGCGTACATAGGAATCGACGGTGTTCTCGGCGACGATGGCGCCGTGCGGCCACGCGGCCGCGACCAGGTCGCGCCGGCGGACGACCTCGCCAGGGCGGGCGAGCAGGGCCGCGAGCATCCGGAACTCTGTCGGTGTGACGGCGATCTCGAGGTCGGCCCTGGCCACGGTGAACCGCTGGGGGTCGAGGCGGAGGCCCGCTGGCTGCCGGTACGGCTCCGGCCTGCCCCGGCGAGCCAGGGCGCCGACCCGCACGAGCACCTCGGCGAGCGCGAACGGCTTTCCGAGGTAGTCGTCCCCTCCGGCATGGAAGCCGGTGACGATGTCCTGCACGCCGGTTCGCGCAGTGAGGAAGAGCACGGGTGCGAGCTGCCCGGCGGCCCGGAGGGCCTGGCAGACGTCGCGACCGTCGGAGTCGGGCAGGCCGATGTCGAGCACGATCACGTCGACGGGCTGTCCAGGGCCGAACAGAACGACCGCCTCCGCGCCGGTGTGCGCGAGCAGCAGGCTGTAGCCGGCGCCGCCGAGGGCCTCGGCGAGCACCCGGCGGATGAGGGGGTCGTCTTCGCAGACTCCGACGGTGGGCATGGGGCAATCGTACGCAGTGCCCGCGTGCCGCCCGTGTAAACGGTGCAGGTCAACCCGGGTGGCGGGCGTGCCGGTCAGGCGGCGGGCAGGTTCGGCGGCCTAACCTTCTGCTGCACGAGGTCTTCGGCCCGTCCACCGCCGCCCGGCGCCGATTTCCTGTTCGCACTCCACGCAAAGGCACCAGCATGAACCTGATCCAAGCGCTGATCCTCGGCATCGTCGAGGGAATCACCGAATTCCTCCCGGTCTCGAGCACGGGACACCTCACCCTCACCGAGAAGCTCCTGGGGCTGAAGCTCGACGACCCGGGGGTGACCGCGTTCACCGCGATCATCCAGTTCGGGGCGATCGTCGCGGTGATCCTGTATTTCCGGGCCGACATCATCCGCCTGGCCGTTGCATGGTGGCAGGGCCTCTTCCACCGGGAGGCGCGACTCGCGCACGACTACCGCTTCGCCTGGTACGTCATCGCCGGTTCGGTGCCGATCGGCATCGTCGGCTTTCTCGGAAAGGGCCTGATCGGGGGGCCATTGCGCAACCTGTGGGTCGTCGTTGCCGGGCTGATCGGCTGGAGTGTCGTGATGTTCATCGCCGAGCGTGTCGGCAAGCGCAACCGCCCGGAGGAATCGACGACCCTCAAGGACGCGCTCGTGATCGGCGTCATGCAGTGTGTCGCACTGATCCCCGGGGTGTCCCGCTCCGGGGCGACCATCAGCGCCGGCCTGTTCCGCAACCTCGACCGGGTCGCCGCGACCCGGCTGTCCTTCTTCCTCGCCATCCCGGCACTGACCGCTGCGGGCGCCTATGAGGGCCTCTCCTCGGCGAGCGACATCTCGGCCTCCGTCGGCTGGGTGCCCACGATCGTCGCGACCGTCGTCAGCTTCCTCGTCGCCTATGCCACGATCGCGTGGCTGCTGCGGCTCGTCGCGAAGCACAGCATCGCGGTGTTCATCGGGTACCGGGTCGCGCTCGGCCTCGTGATCGCCGGCCTCCTCGTCACCGGCGTCGTAGCCGCGACCTGACCTCACCCCCCCCCGTCCCTCTCTCCGCGAGAGTACGAATTGGGCCCTTAAACCACTCGTTTATGGGCCCAATTCGTACTCTCGCGGCAGGGGCGAGCGGGATCTGCGGGGCGGGGCGGCGAATGGCGGGGTGAGGTCAGGCGTGGGGTTCGTAGTGGCGGGGCGAGTATGCCTGGGCGACGAGCGTCCGGAGGGCCTCGAGGCTGCCGTGGGCGAGGCCCTGCGCCCGCGCCTGGATCAGCACGTTCCCGATCGCGGTCGCCTCGACGGGTCCCGCGAGCACGGGCAGGCCGGTGAGGTTCGCCGTCAGCTGGCAGAGCAGCTCGTTCTGCGAGCCGCCGCCGACGATGTGCACCGTGCGGATGCTCGTGCCCGAGAGTTCGCTCGCCGCGCGGAGGGTGCTGGCGTACTTCGTTGCGAGGCTCTCGATGATGCTGCGCACGAGGTCGACGGGGGTCGCCGGCATCACGAGTCCGTGTGCGGCACAGTGCTCGCGGATCCGCGCGGGCATGTCCCCCGGCGCGAGGAAGGCCGGGTCGTCGACGTCGAAGACCGTGACCGGCCCGGTCACCTGCGCAGCCTGGGCGAGCAGGAACGGCAGCTCGAACGCGACGCCCTCGAGGTCCCAGCTGCGCATCGACTCGCTCAGCAGCCAGAGTCCCATCACGTTGCGCAGGTAGCGCACCCGCCCGTCGACGCCGCCCTCGTTGGTGAAGTTCGCGGCCCGGCTTTCCTCGGTGAGCACCGGGGAATTCAGCTCGACGCCGACGAGCGACCAGGTCCCCGACGAGATGTATGCGGCGTTCTCGTCCCGCATCGGCACGGCGACGACAGCGGATGCCGTGTCGTGCGACCCGACGGCGACGAGATCCAGTCGCGAGACGGCTCCGATTTCGTGAGCCACCTCCGGCAGCAGAGACCCGATCCGGGACCCCGGATCGACCAGCCGCGGGAAGATCGAGCGCGGCAGGCCGAGGCGTGCGATGAGCGCATCGTCCCACTCCCCGTGACCGGAACCGTGGCCGTGCCCGTGCCCGTGCCCTGTCAACACCGTGAGCAGCCCGGTCGTCGACGCGTTGGTGCGCTCGGCGACGCGCTCCCCGGTCAGCCAGAAGCCGAGCAGGTCGGGAATCAGCAGCATCGTGTCCGCGCCGTCGAGGCCGCCGGCCTGCCGTTCGGCGGCCAGCTGGTACAGCGTGTTGAACGGCAGGAACTGGAGCCCGTTCCCGGCGTAGAGCTCGGCGTGCGGCACCAGGGCGTGGGTCGACTCGACTCCCGCAGCGGTGCGCTCGTCCCGGTAGTGGAACGGGTTGCCGAGCATCCGCTGCCCGGAAAGGAGCGCATAGTCGACCGCCCAGGAGTCCACGGCGGCGCTCCGCAGCCCGGGTTCCTCCCGCACGGCGGAGTGCAGGCCGGCGAGGACGTTGCGGTAGAGGTCGAGGATGTCCCAGTGCAGTCCGTCGATCGTGCGCACCGGCAGGTTCGGGAACCGGGCGACCGGCCGGAGTCGCAGCTCGTTGTGGCCGACGTGCCCGAGCATGACCCGCCCGCTCGACGCGCCGAGGTCGATCGCGGCGACGGTTCCCGCGCTGCTCACCACGACGGCACCCCCGCGAGAGTCGCCGTTCCGGTCGAGAGCGCCCGGTAGAACGGCAACTCTCGACCGGAACGGCGACCGCCGGGATCGGGACGCGTGGCGGCATCCGCTCGCCCGGGGGAAGCCGGGAGCCCTGTCGTGCGCGAGCGGATGCCCCCGCTCATCGCAGGAAGGCGGCGGCGACGCCGGCGTCGACCGGGATGTGCAGCCCGGTGGTGTGGCTGAGGTCGCTCGTGCACAGCACGAAGACCGCGTTGGCGACGTTCTCGGGAAGCACCTCGCGCTTGAGCAGGGTGCGCTGGGCGTAGTACTTGCCGAGGTCCTGCTCATCGACGCCGTAGACCGCGGCGCGCTTGGCTCCCCAGCCGCCGGCGAAGATGCCGGAGCCGCGCACGACACCGTCGGGGTTGATGCCGTTGACCTTGACGCCGTACTCGCCGAGTTCGGCGGCCAGCAGGCGCACCTGGTGGGCCTGGTCGGCCTTCGTCGCCGAGTACGCGATGTTGTTCGGGCCCGCGAAGACCGAGTTCTTGCTCGAGATATAGATGATGTCGCCGCCGAGCTTCTGGTCGATCAGCACCCGGGCCGCGGCGCGGGAGACGAGGAAGGAACCCTTCGCCATCACGTTGTGCTGCAGGTCCCAGTCGGCGACCGTGGTCTCGAGCAGGGACTTGGAGAGCGAGAGCCCGGCGTTGTTCACGACGAGGTCGAGGCCGCCGAAGGCGAGCACGGCGGCGTCGATGCCGGCCTGAACCTGGTTCTCGTCCGTGACGTTCGCCTGAACGCCGATCGCGATATCCGTGCCGCCGATCGCCGCCGCGGCCTCCTGCGCCTTGGCCAGTTCGAGGTCGGCGATCACGACGCAGGCGCCCTCGGCCGCGAGCCGGGTGGCGATCGCCTTGCCGATGCCGCTTGCCGCGCCGGTCACGAGCGCGATGCGTCCGGCGAGCGGCTTGGGCTTCGGCATCCGCTGGAGCTTGGCCTCTTCGAGCGCCCAGTATTCGATGGCGAACTTCTCGGCCTCGTCGATCGGGGAGTAGCGGGAGAGCCCCTCGGCTCCCCGCATCACGTGGATGGCGTTGATGTAGAACTCGCCGGCGACGCGCGCGGTCTGCTTGTTCGCGCCGTAACTGAACATGCCGACGCCCGGGATCAGCACGATGAGCGGGTCGGCACCGCGGATGGCGGGCGACTCCGGGGTCGCGTGCCGGTCGTAGTAGGCCTGGTAGTCGAGGCGGTACTGCTCGTGGAGTTCGTGGAGCCGGGCGAGGGACGCCTCGACAGAGGCGTCCGCCGGGAGGTCGAGCAGGAGCGGCGTGACCTTGGTGCGCAGGAAGTGGTCGGGGCAGCTCGTGCCGAGGCCGGCGAGCCTCGGGTGTTCGACGCTGGCGAGGAAGTCGAGGACCTCGGGCGCGTCGGTAAAGTGGCCGACCTTGGCGCTGTCGGTGGAGACGAGGCCGCGGAGGGTCGGCGCAAGCGCGGCAGCCTTGGCGCGGCGCTCGGCCGCCGACAGCGCAACGAAGCCCTCGAGCGGGGCGCCGAAGGGCTCCGGCTTGGAGTGCTCCTCGATGTAGGAGGTGGCGGTCTCGATGATCCAGAGCGAGTTCGCCTCGGCCTCCTCGCTCGTGTCACCCCAGGCGGTGATGCCGTGGCCGCCGAGGATCGCGCCGATCGCGCCGGGGTGGGCGTCCTTGATCGCGGCGATGTCGAGGCCGAGCTGGAAGCCGGGGCGGCGCCAGGGCACCCAGATCACCCGGTGGCCGAAGATCGAGTCGGTGAGTTCTTCCCCGTCGACGGCCGTCGCGATCGCGATGCCGGCGTCCGGGTGCAGGTGGTCGACGTGGGCCGCGTCGACCAGTCCGTGCATCGCCGTGTCGATCGAGGGGACGGCGCCGCCGCGCCCGTGCAGGGCGTAGTCGAGGGCGCCGACCATCTCGTCTTCACGATCGAGGCCGGGGTAGACGTCCACCATCGCGCGCAGCCGGTCGAGGCGGAGCACGGCGAGGCCGGACTCGGTGAGGGTGCCGAGGTCTCCGCCGGACCCCTTGACCCAGAGCAGCTCGACGGTGGTGCCGGTGACGGGGTCGATCTCGGTGCCCTTGGCGGAGGTGTTGCCCCCGGCGTAGTTCGTGTTCTTGGGGTTCGCGCCGAGGCGGTTGGAGCGGGCGACGAGCGCCGCGGCCGTGGGATTGGTGGTCATGATCTGCTTTCCAGGGGCTGGGAGAGGAGCTAGAGGGCAAAGGACGAGCGGGGGCAAGCACGGACGGTGCGGGGTGTCGGGCCCTGACTGTTGCGGCGGGGAGGGTGGTCTAGGCGCCCCAGCCGGCCTGGGTGCCACCGACGCGGTCTGCCGCGATCTTCGCCTGGTAACCGGATGCCGCGAACGCCTTCATAGGGTCGGCCGGAAGTCCGCGGGACTCGCGCCACGCGGCGAGGTCGGTGCGGACGTCGGAGTAGAAGGAGTCCATCATGATGCCGTTGGCGCCGAGGACGTCGCCGGCCTCCTGCGCCGCTGCGAGGGCGACGGTGTCCACGCTGAGGGCGCGGGCGGTCATTTCCTG
>NZ_SOFR01000061.1:0-3959 GCF_004402735.1 Cryobacterium sp. MDB1-18-1
CAAACGCCACGGCTACCGAACGCCCGCAGAAGTCCTCGCCACGCTAATCTCGAACCCAACCAATCAAACCGGTGTTGCAGACACCACTTGAATCCGCCGCGCCTCAAAACCATGGGATACAAGACGTAGGAGATCACTGTTCCCGGGCGAGGGGCAGGTGCTTACGAGATGAGGGCACGGGTTTTGTTACCTGCCGCTAGTCGAGACTTCCGGTACGTCGTTGCAGTAGCTGCCCATGGCCTGCTTTACCAGGAGATCCGATTCGGCAAGGCCTGCGTACCGGGTCTCAGTGGTCCCGTTGGTGGCTGTCGTGCCGTCCGCAGACATATTGATCTGGGTCCACTGGATGTCGTAGAGCCCGTCACCGCGCTTCTGGGCGAGGGCACCCTCGATGAGGGTTCCGCCATTTCGGTTGTTGCACGCAACACCCGTTCCGTGCTCTCCGAAGCCGTTGAGTAAAAAGCGGTAGGGCTGTCCGTCTGTGCCCATCGTTGTGACGAAGCTGCAGTTAATGAACGCGTGTAGCGACGCCGAGCGCCCGTCATCCAGTACCGTCGCGACGATGGCGGGGCCATCCAGCGGGGCGCTCCATCCGCTGTGCGCGCCGGGGCCAGCGAGATCATCGGGTAGGAGCGCCGTGGCCCCGGATGCGGTATGGATGCCGTAGCTGAACGCACCGACCTCGGTGTAGAACTCGGTGTCCGGCTGTTGGTCGCCGTCGACGTCCCCGATGATTGCCGTCGNTGCCGTCGTCGCGCCCGCGGGGATCGCGATGCCGTTCGGGATGCATCCCGCAGCGCCAGTCGCGCTGTTTCTTGGTGTCGACGGTGACGGCAGCGGCGACGGCGGGGAGGTCGACGAGACTGCTGACGGTGTCGCGGAGGTCGTTGGAGACGCTGCGGTCGTGGCGGTGGTGGTCGGGGCTTCAGTTGACGGCCCCGAGCCGGTGGGCGCACAGCCCGCCAGGGCCATGCCGACGGCGAGCGTGAGTAGAAGAAATGTTGACTTTGACATGTGGGGAACACCGAATCTATTGAGCAACGTGCACGGGCTACACGCTGACCGTACGGGATGAAGTCGTCCCCTGGTGCACTCGTGCTGAAATGTCTGGCCGAGATATCCGGCAACCTATCGGATACGAGGCACTGACCCCGCTCTGAACTGGCGCAGGCAATCTATTCGATACGCCAGAAAGCGATCAAAGAATGCCGCCACGAACCGATGAAAGCTACACCCGGGCGTAGCCAATCAGTAATTCCGTCATGCCGGCAGTCTCACATAGGGCCCGTTCACCGGAACCTATTTTGGACGGGTCTACCGGACGCGGCGCGGCCGCGTCATTCCGGCGTGTTGGCGAGCTGGGGGAGTGGCCGGTGGACGATCGGCTTACGGGCACCGACGGGCCGTTGCTCCACTCGGTGTCTTAGGTCTTCCGTATCATCAGCACATGGCTCAATGCACAGCTCCAAGAGAAGGCCACCGCACAGCAAGCGGTCGCGCGAGCTGCCCTGCATGCTCGTCCGGCTATGGGCGTTCTTCATACTCGCCGCCTCGGTCGTACCCGTCCTACCCCACACCGGCCGTGCCTGTGCGTAGGAGTGGGAGCCTGTCGGGCAGTAGCGGGGGCGGGGGACGTGGTGTCGCCCGTCCGGCTTGGCAGCCCAGCGGGTCGACTGCCTCGTACACGCAACAGCAGGTGCGCGACCTGGACTCCGTCCGCGCGGCGACTGTCTTCCGGACTCAGGTGAATGACGTGTTCCTCTGTCACGCCTGGCCCGACCGTCAGGCGGCCGCGAATGACGTCTACGAGTTGCTCCTCGGAAAAGACGTGTCGGTGTGGTTCAGTGAGGTGAGCCTGCGACCTGGCACGGACATGCGAGCAGCCATCGACCGTGGACTGGTCAGTTCGCGCATGGGGATCGTGCTGGTGACGCCTGCAATGCTCGACAAGCTGCGTACCGACCGCAGCATTGCGAGCAACGAGCTCAGCGCTCTGCTGCGCCGGAGCCTCTTAGTTCCGGTCATGCACGGGGTGACGTTCGAGGAGCTCGACCAGGTCACCCCGACACTCGCGTCGCGTGGTGGATTCAGTACGGCCGAAGAACCCATGGAAGACATCGTCGTCAAGATTGCCGAGCTCGTCGGAATCGTTACGGAGGAAGAGGCCGACGAACTCAGCATGAAGTCGGCCGCCAAGTAGCGCTGAGTGGCAAGCCTCCACGACGCCTCGATGGCCCAACCAGCAACAACCCGATGAACCAGCGCCAATGCTTCCCGGCCGGTTAACGACATCAGCGTCGTGCCCGTAAGCGGGACCCCTATCGAGACGAATTCCTGCGCCACAGCGCGGTCGGCGGGCGTGACGCCTTTCTGTTTCAGAAGGGAACGTCAACCGGCTTCGATCAGCCGACGTAGAGCGTCTCGTTCATGCCGTATAAATTACCGCGGCATGATCCGGCATCACTCGCCGAATGGCTAACCTTGTACGGGCGATGATGCGCAGGTGGCGCAGCTCGGAGGAGTGGTCATCGGGAAGGTGCTGACGGCTAGCATCGAACGATGTCCGACTCCGTTGAGCTTTCAGCCGATGCCACTCTTCGGCTGCTTACCGAGCGAGACATTGGACCAGTTCTCGATGCCTATAAACGAAACCGCGAACATCTTGCTCCATGAGAGCCGTCACGTGCGGAGTCTTTCTTCACCACCGCCGATCAGACTCGGATCTTGACGAGCCAGATTGAAGAGCTGGAAGCCGGAGCCGGCTATCCACTTGTCTTCGTAAACGGTGCCACTGTCATCGGACGAATGACTCTCTCGGGAATTGTTCGAGGGCCCTTCCAGAGCGCGAGCATCGGGTACTGGGTCGACAAAGAACACACCGGACAGGGCCTCGCCTCTGCAGCCTTGCGGAATGTTCTGAAGCACTGTCTTGAGGATCTCGGTCTGCACCGCATCGAAGCATGCACGCTGCTGCACAACCTCGGATCCCAAAAAGTCCTGGGCAAGGCTGGATTCGCGCCCATCGGTATTGCCGAGAAGTACCTCAAAATTGCCGGCACATGGCAGGACCACTTGCTCTACCAACGTATCCTGAGTGAGTAGAACACCCAGTATCTCTGGAAGCACCAGTGACCAACGCTTCGCGGTGAAGCCGTTGGCGCACATAGGTTGGTCACATGTCCGAACCAATTGAAGAGCTGTGGCCACCCTTTGGACTGACAATCACGTGTGGACCCGTGACCTTGTCTCCTGTACGTGACGCTGACTTACCCGAACTCGATGCGCTTGCCCATGCCGGCATCCACGCGCCAACTGAGATGCCTTTCTACTTCCCGTGGACCGTGGGTTCCACGGACGAGATCCGGTTGAGACTCATGCAGTACCACTGGGCGCAACGGGCCGCGATGTCGCCGGCGTCCTGGACCCTTGAAACCACGGTTCGCTTCGACGGTGAAGTCGTCGGTTGCCAGAGCATCTCAACCAAGGACTACCTCGTCACGAGAACAGGGGAAACGGGCTCATGGCTCGGCATGAAGCACCACGGCCGAGGGATCGGGACGATGATGCGTCAGGCCCTCTGCGCCTTCATGTTTGATCACCTGGACGCCGCCGAGGTCACCTCAGCAGCATTCGTGGACAATCCCGCGTCGCTCGCGGTGTCGAGAAAATCCGGATACCGGGAAAACGGCGTCGGTCGCCTCAAGAGGCGCCACGGCGAGATGGCCTTGAACCAGAGACTGGTTCTGACTGCCGAAGCCCTGAACCGACCCGAGCATGAACTGGAAGTCGACGGCGTACGCCCTCTGCGGGAGTTCCTCGGGCTGACTCCGTAGACCAACCGCGAGCGTTTCAGCACCAGAGGCGAGCCAAAGATCCTCGCCTCCCCAGCCGCGGCCTGGATCGACGCACCAACCTCAACCATCCAGGCAGAACAAGCCAAATGAACTCACGCTCGCCTC
>NZ_SOFR01000021.1:0-23799 GCF_004402735.1 Cryobacterium sp. MDB1-18-1
CGACACAGGAGACACGGTTGTTCTGATCACCGAACGCCTCACGGTTACCGTCGATAACATTCGTGCTGTGCACGATGCAGTCGATGCGGAAGACCCCACGAGCGCAGACATTCTGCACGGAATCATCGAGAGGCTGGAGCAGTTCGTGTGGATGGTCAGCGCTGAAAACCGGGTCCCGCGGAAACCATCCAAAAAGACGCCCACCCGGCCCGCTGGGAGGGCCTGACCGGCCCATGATCGGACCCGAGCCCCTACGTCTCCGGCACCCCGCCGGACACGCAGCGGAGACGAGCCTTCGTGACTACGCGGATGCGGCCTGGGCGGTGAACGGCAATGCCGAGAGTGCGCTTGCGTTGGCCGTGAAATTGTCCGGGACCGTCCCTCGGCCGGGGTCGGGCAAGACGGTGGAGTATTTCGAAGTACTCGCGACGTTGGCGTGTTGTGACCTCACTGCGGCGCGGGTCGCCGAAGCGCATTTGGACGCGTTGGCGATTGTAAATCAAGCGGGCCTCGAGCCGGCCGCACTTGTCAGCGCCGAAGACGCGGCCGTGGGGACGTGGGGTGTTTTCGCCGCTGAAAGCGGAGGGACCCGTTTGACGGCGGAGGCCCGTACCGCGGGTGCGGGGTGGAGGCTGAACGGCACGAAACCGTGGTGTTCTCTCGCTGGCACACGTAGCTATGCGCTCGTCAGTGCGCACGTCACCGCCTCCAGCGGGCGACTATTCGCTGTGAGCCTCCGAGACCCGGGCGTCACACCCGACGTGGATACGTGGGTCAGTTAAGGGCTCCGTGCAGTTCCAAGCGGCCCGGTGCATTTTGATAACGTGCCGACTGTGCCCGTGGGCGGTCCGGACTGGTACCTGAGCCGGCCCGGTTTCGCGTGGGGCGGGATTGTCGTTGCGGCGTGCTGGCTAGGAGGCGCGGTTGGCGTCGCCCGTCGGGTGTGGGCTGCTGCGTTGGAGAAGGATCCCGATCAGATCCCTGCGGCGCACCTGGGCGCGTTGGACGTGGCGCTCACGGCCGCCCGGACCTCGTTGATCACCGCCGCAGAGCATATCGATGCGGAACCGCAGCAGGCGCGGACGGGGCGTATCTGGCAGCCCGGGTGCGAGGCCTGGTCGCAGAAGTCGTCTGTATTGATGTCGGTACACGTCTGCACGGAGGCATCTCGTCGTTTTGGGGTACACCCCAACTAGACGTCAAGCGCGAGTATGCAATTCTGTCAGGATAGGGTTTAATTCGGACTGGTTGACAGCACTCGATGGGGGGTCTTAGAGTTCAACCTGACAGAAGAGGCAGGAGATCCCCGTGACGGGTCAACGAGTTGGATACGTGCGAGTCAGCACCCTCGATCAGAACACCGTCCGTCAACTGGATGGTGTCGACGTCGACCGGGTGTTCGAGGACAAGGCGTCGGGGAAAGATCTGAACCGGCCTGCGTTGGAGGAGTTGATCAAGTTCGTCAGGGATGGCGATACTGTTCTCGTGCATTCGATGGATCGCCTGGCTCGCAATTTGGAGGATCTCCGCTTGATCGTGCGCCGGCTCACGGCGAAGAAGGTCCGGGTCGAGTTCGTGAAAGAGCAACTCTCCTTTACCGGGGAGGACAATGCGATGGCGAACTTGCTCCTGAACGTGATGGGGGCTTTTGCTGAGTTCGAGCGGTCTCTGATCCGTGAACGTCAGCGTGAGGGTATTGCCCTGGCGCAGAAGCGTGGCGTGTACCGAGGCCGCGCCCCATCGTTGGATGCGGTCCGGGCTGCGGAGTTGCGTGAGAAGGTGGCCGCCGGCGTGCCGAAGGCTGTTCTCGCCCGTCAATACGGGATCAGCCGCGAAACCGTCTACGCGTATCTGCGCGCAGGGACCTGAACGCGGTCCGCGTTCGGCTGTTCTGCTCTCCCAAAATAAGGCGACTGCAATGGCGACTAGCGTGCGTGTCAACGCTGTTCACGTTGTTGAACGCTAGCCAACAGTATGCGTGACAGTTGACGAGGCAACAGCGCTGTGCTCCTCGACCGACACATCCCGATACGGGATGTTGCTGGTTGCGGGTATCCCGAGGCGCGATCCTGAAGGTCGTGAATGCGGAGAAGCCGCCAGCCTGAGACCGCTTTGGGGCGTAGGGTATGCGGGTGGATAGTCGTAGCGCATCCGTTGTTGCCTTTCGGACGTGGATGTTGAAGGGTCTGGTCGACCGACGGGCTGGTCATTTAGGCCCGTTGGCCGTTGATGTCGAAAGGACTCACCCGTGGTGGCGAGTGATGTGCCTGACGGGTGTTGACTACTTCTCAACGCTCGGTTACCAGCCTGCGATCGCGGCGCTTGCCGCTGGACTGCTTTCACCGATCGCGACGATTGTGCTCGTCGTTCTGACTCTTGCGGGAGCGCTGCCGGTCTACCGGAGGGTGGCGAGGGAGAGTTTCGCGGGGTCCGGGTCGATTCATATGCTCGAACGGCTCCTGCCTTGGTGGGCGGGCAAACTTTTCGTGTTGGTCCTGTTGGGCTTTGCTGCAACTGACTTCATGATCACCATCACTCTCTCGGCCGCGGACGCATCGGCTCACGCGGTGGAAAACCCCTTCGCACCGGCCTGGCTGCACGGTCAGGAAGTCCCGATCACGCTCTTTCTGGTGGCACTGCTCGGCGGTGTGTTTCTCCGTGGGTTCAAAGACGCGATCGGGATCGCGGTCACCCTGGTGGTGGTGTACCTCGCGTTGAATCTGGTCGTGGTCGTGGTCGCCGTCGTTCAGGTCGCTGGACATGCGGCCGTGATCACCGACTGGTGGGCTGCTCTGTCCGCCCAGCACGGAAATCCATTCGTCATGGTCGGGATCGCGTTGCTTGTCTTTCCGAAGCTGGCCTTGGGGATGTCCGGGTTCGAAACCGGTGTTGCCGTGATGCCGCAGATCACGGGTGACCGCAACGACACACCAGAAAACCCGGTCGGGCGGATTCGCGGCACCAAACGGCTTCTGACCACCGCCGCGGTCATCATGAGCGGGTTTCTGATTGCGTCGAGCCTGGTCACGACGTTGCTGATTCCGCAAGAGGCCTTCCAGCCGGGCGGCCCGGCGAACGGGCGTGCGCTGGCGTATCTGGCCCACGAGTACCTGGGACCTGTTTTCGGGTCCGCCTACGACGTCAGCACCATTTGCATCCTCTGGTTCGCGGGGGCGTCGGCGATGGCGGGCCTGCTGAACCTGGTTCCTCGCTACTTGCCGCGGTATGGAATGGCACCGCAGTGGGCGGCCGCGGTCAGGCCGCTCGTGTTGGTCTTCACCGGGATCGCGTTTCTGATCACGTGGGTGTTCCAGGCCAATGTTGATGCGCAGGGCGGCGCCTATGCGACCGGGGTCCTGGTTTTGATGACGTCCGCGTCGGTCGCGGTGACTCTCTCGGCCCGGCGGAAACAGCAACGGTGGGCCATGATCGGATTCGGCGTGATCTCGACGGTTCTCGTCTACACGACCGTCGTGAACGTGATCGAACGGCCCGACGGCGTCCGAATCGCCGGGCTTTTCATACTGGGCATCATGACGACCTCACTCGTCTCGAGGTTGCGCCGTTCTTTCGAACTCCGGGCCACGTCGGTCGTCCTGGACGCCCCGGCCACGGATTTCGTGATGACTGACGCCGAAGAATACGACGTCATCCGGATCATCTCCCACGAACCCGACGAGGACACCGAGGTCGAGTATCGCAATAAGAGCCGTGACGAGCGCCGTTACGGACACATTCCGCCGGGCTCACCGATCATCTTCCTCGAGGTGTATCCCTCGGACTCGTCCGACTTCGAAGAGGACCTCCGAGTCCGTGGGATCGCTAAGCACGGCTACCGGATACTCCAAGTGACTAGCGGCAACGTGCCCAATACGATCGCTGCCGTGCTGCTGGAGATCCGCGACCAGACAGGGTTGATCCCCGAGATCTACTTCGAATGGACTCAAGGTAACCCGATCTCCAATATGTTCAAGTTCCTCTTCACCGGAATGGGCGAGATCGCCCCGGTCACCCGGGAAGTACTCCGTGAAGCTGAACCCAACGCGAAGCGACGCCCGTACGTGCACGTCAGCTAAGCCGGCCTACTTCGCGACCGGGTGAGCGGGGAGTCACTGTGAAGGATCAGGGCTCCAGCGTGCTTGGGGAATGCCGACGTCGGTTCCGGTCAATGGATGGGGGTGAAGCGCCGGGGTCGTCCGGATACTGCGACTGGGAATCACGAGCAGGTCACCGATCTCCAAATCGGCGGGCAACTGGACGGCAAGCACGTCGTCACTTGGGTGAGCAGCAGGCCGGGGTGAGTGCCGTTCGATCAGAACGAGGACGTGCTTGGCTCTGGAGGGGCGGTTGAGCAGTCGCGCCTCTGACCAGATGAGGCGCAGATTGTCCAACCGCGCATCCGTCTCGACGGCCAGAATCTTGCGTCCGAGATACTCGAGAGCAGTGATCCGCACCACCAGCACCGCCGTCCACCTACACGTGGACGCGCGACCTGCCGTCGCAGGGATCACGGCAGGAGCACTATGCACCGACGGGGTTCCCCACGCCTCAACGAGCAACGACAGCGGTAGCCCTGAAACACAGACTTCGCCGTCCGACACGGTGGTGCCAGCAGGCCAAAAATCAGGGTTGAACCCAGCCACTCCATGCCTAGCGAAGAAAACCCGGCCGACACTCATCGCCACCTCACGACCGGACGCCAGGAAACCAGAATCAGCCAGGGGAGAAATACTGCGCGCACGAGCATACCAATGTGTCTACGCGCTCATCTGCTCATTATTGAAAGCACCTACGCAATCCATACGCCGAGGACGCCAATCCAAACGAAATCCTTACACCACGCGGCCCTGAACTGCTGGGGTGTTCTCGATTCCGCGCAGCCTAAAGACAGCCCCCATTCCGCGGTCCAATCTCACGGGAGTTCAACGTCCAGCAGATTCGCGTTCGTCCTCGGTCTGCACCTGCGACGGGCGACTTCCCTGCGCGTGTAATCACACACGAATCTCCCCGCTCGCCGAGGGGCAGGCGAAGCGCGAATTCAAACTAGACGCTTAACTCACCCTGGCCCCATCCACCTTGACGGTCAAGGGTGCTGCGTTTGAGGGTCGATGTGAGTGCGACTGAACCCGTCGGAAAGGGGTGGGCGAACCCATCGGCGGGGGAGGAGCGGCCGGTGGATTTCCGGGCGCCTAAAAAACGAGATCGGTAGGGTCTGGAGCATGTGCCCTGCCGACGTCGACGAATCGATGCCCCTGTGATCGACCGGCGAGCAACCTTGATGCGGGCCTGCGGCTGCCCGTCTCCGCCGGGCTGCCGGGCGACCTTGCCACGTTCTGGACTAGCCTTGGCATTCATGCCTCCCACCGTGCGCCAGCTGCTGCAACGCCAGAGCCTCGGGGTCACGATCGTGACCGCGGAGGGGAGTATCGACGAGCCGATCCAGTGGATCTCGAGCACGGATCTCCTCGATCCCACGCCCTTCCTGTCCGACGACCAGATGCTGCTGACGACGGGCACCCAGTTCATGGTGGGCGCTTCGTCCGGCATTTTCGTCGACTACGTGCGGAGGTTGACTGCGAACGGGGTCAGGGCGCTTGGCTTCGGCACCGAAGTCGTCCGCTCGGGCACTCCACCGTATCTGGTCGCCGCCTGCGCTGGGGCCGGACTTCCGCTCGTGGAGGTGCCGTACCGAACCCCGTTCATCGCGATCATCCGGTGGGCGGCGGACATGCTCGTGCGGGAGGCTAGTGCACGCGATGACTGGGCGCTCAAGGCGCAACAGTCCTTGTCCCTTTCGGCGCTGGGTTCCGGGGGAGTGCACAACGTACTCGCTGAGCTGGCCCGCCAACTCGAATGCAGGGTGGTGATGTTCGACTCCGGCGGGAACGTCACCTCCGTGCACCCGTTGGGCAGCCTCGGCAGCCACCAGAGCGCCGAGCTCGTTGCGGAGGTGGCGCGTCTGCTGAACTCTGGGCGTCGGTCAAGCGTGGCCGTTCGACTTGGCGAACGGCACGCCGTCATCCAGACCCTGGGCTCGCGGAACGCCATCCGAGGGGCACTCGCCGTGGCCGACGTCGACGTACTCGACGCCGCGGCACAGTCGGTGGTCACCGCCGCTCTGGCTCTCGTGGCGGTGTCCCTGGAGCAGCACGACGCCGCAGACCGGAGCGTGCACATCATTCGAGAGCAAATGTTGCACCTTCTCGTCTCCGGCCACGCGGACGCGGCCGACCAGGTGATGGCCGCGGTCTCCGAGCCCCTCCCCGCAGAGCCCGTCCTGGTGGTGACATGCGATGTCGGTTCCTCCGCTAACTCCGCTCTCGAGGCGTCGTTCGAGCGCACGGTCCAGGATGGTGAGGGAAGGGTCTTCTTCGCCCGCGCAGGCGACCAGTTCGTGTTCATCGTGTCGGCAGCCGACCAGTCACGCATCAGCGAGCTCGTCGATTCCGTCGGGGTGCGAGCGGGCGTTTCCGCGCCCGCTGTCTACGCAGAATTCCGATTTGGGCTGGACCAGGCCACGCGCGCCCTCGCACATGCCCTCCGATCCGGCACCAAGGGGGCAGTCCATTCCGACCGCAATACCGAGGGCGTCCTCGGCCTGCTCGACCGCGGCGATGTCGCACGCCGGGCACTTGCCCGCCTCGCCCCGGTATTGCGCGAAGCTGACGGCCGCGACATGTTGAATTGTGGATGGGTCTGGCTGGAACACAACGCGCTTTGGGGACCTGCCTCCCGGGCGCTTGGGGTTCACCGCCACGGCTTACGCGCCCGGGTCCAGCGGCTGGCGGCCATCCTGGAATTGGATCTCGATGCCTTCTCCGGGCGGGCGGAGCTCTGGGCCTTGCTCGCGGCGTACCACCGCCGCTGACCGACGCCGTTCACCATCGCCGAGCCGACCGGGCGGTGGTCTACCGGGGTGCGACGACCTCGCGATACAGCTCCGGCCTCCGGTCGCCGAACGCATCGCACAACGGCGTGATGGTCTTGTCCCGGGACCGGAGCAGATCCAGGTCGGCCATCGCGATCCCCGTCGAGTCGGCGGTGGCGACGACCCAGCCGTGCTCGTTGATGATGGAGCTCGCCTCGTTCCAGTCCTGGCCGCGCTCGGTGCCGCTGCGATCGCAGCAGACGACGCCGACATGGTTGGTATATGCGGCAGCCATGGCGACCGTGACCTCTGGGACTCGCTCGCCCTCTGGTACGGTTTCCCGCGGCCAATTGGTGGGCACGACGATCAGCTCGGCCCCGCGCAGAGCCAGGCTGCGGGTCATCTCGGGGAACTCCAGGTCGTAACAGATGAGGACGCCAAGCCGGCCGAGCGGGGTGTCCACGACAGGGGGGACGGCCGAGCCGGGCGTGAAGACGAGCTTCTCCCGATCCCACAGGTGAGTCTTGCGGTAGCTCCCCAGGACGCCGGAGCCGTCGACGACGGCGAGGCTGTTGTAGACGAGGCCGTCGGCACCGAGTTCGGCGAAGCCGCCGACGACGACGCCGTCGACGCCGGCCACCGCTAGTGCCCACTGCGCGAACACGGGATGGTCCGTCGTCACGGCGACGGACCGGGCCTCCTCCTGCGAGGAGAACATGTAGCCCGTGGTGACCAGTTCGGGCAGCACAACCAGTCGGGCGCCTGCCGCCACCGATTCGCGCACGGCGGCCACGGATCGTTCGACGTTGCCGGCCAGGTCGGGAATGACCGGTGCCAGCTGCCGACACGCAATGCGGATCATGTCTTACTCCTTGTCTCGTGGCCGACGTGCGTTGTGTTGCTCCGTATCGCGGCCGGAGGTGATCATTCGTGAAAGGGCCGGGCCGGTGACCAGGGAGGTCACAGGCCCGGCCGTTTCACCCCGTCAGGCCCTAGTCGATGAGAGCGCCCGCGAGGTCTTCCTGCTCCTGCGAGGCGAGCTCGAGAGCGTCGGCCTGCTCGTCGGCGAGTTGCCGTTCGGCCGCGACGTCCAGGTTCCTGGTGAACAGCCAGTAGAGCAGCGCACCGATCGGCAGCCCTACGAAGAGCGCGACGTCGACGCCGCCCATCGCCTGCGAAACGAACCCGACGTAGAAGCCCGAGATGTCAAAGAACGGGGTCATGCACGCAAACGCGACCAGGTAAGCGGTGATGCCCGCCCAGCCCCAACGACCGTAGATACCGTTGGGCTTGAAGATCTCCGTGATCGCATAGTGGCCCTTGCGCACGATGAAGTAGTCGGTGAGGTTGATCGCCGTCCACGGGATGAAGAAATACAAGACGAGCAGGAGGAAGTCAGCGAAGAAGACCGCGAAGTTGCTCGATGCGTAGAGAGACAGGACGCCGGAGATGCCGGCGGTGATCGCGACGGTGACGATCCGCACGGTGACGGTCGGTCGCACCTTGCGGATGCTGTCGATCGAGGAGATGAGGGTGAGGGATCCCCCGTACATGTTCAGCACGATGACCGCGATCAGGCCAAAAGCGATCACGAGCAGCGCGATCGTACCGAAGCCGGGGAAGAGGCTGTCGGCCACACCCTGGATCGCGGTGATCGGATCGCCGGCATCGAAGTCGGCGACGGCTGCGGCGAGGTACGCACCGAGGAAGATCAGCCAGGCACCGCCGATAGCGCTGCCCCAGAAGGTCCAGCGGAAGGTGCTGCGGTTGGGCGTTTCGGCGGGCAGGTAGCGCGAGTAGTCGGAGACGTAGATGGCCCAGGAGATCTGGTACCCGGCGACGACGCCCAGCTGAGAGAAGAACGCGACTGGATTAAAATCGCCGAGATTGAAGGCACCGTCGGGCAGGTGCAGGTTGACGAGCGCCGAAAACGTCAGCAGCGCGAGCACGACCACCGTGACGTAGGTGAGGTAGCGCTCCATCTTGTGGATGAGGTCATAACCGAAGAGGGCGACGACAGCGCCGACGATGGTGACTGCCCAGAACCAGAACGGAGAAACCACCGGGTCGGAATGCAACGCCCCGCTGATCGCGTTGCCTGCGAGGACCGTGTTGAACACGTTGAAACCGGCGTACTGGAGGAAGGCGAAGAGCCACACGAGGAGGGCGCCAACGTAGCCGAACTGCGGTCGCGACTGGATCATTTGCGGCAGACCGAGCTTCGGGCCCTGCGATGAATGGGCCGCCATGAACACGGTGCCGATGACCAGCCCGATGGTGATCGCGATGAGCGACCAGACCAAGTTTCCGCCGGCCGCGAAACTTACGACTCCGATCGCGAGGGTCGCGATCTGAGCGTTGCACATGAACCAGAGCGGCCCGATGTGCCAGACCTTGCCGTGCCGCTCGTTTTTGGGCACGTAGTCGATGGAACGGACTTCCAGACCACGGTTCTTGGTTGGGCTTTCTTCGGTCACAAATCTCTCCTTTGAAATTTCGGGACACTCAGCGCTGATAGGTGAAAAAAGTACACGCTGCCTTACCCAAACGATGTTGCCATAACGGCAGATTGGAGATTCTTTGTGCCAGTTTGGCAGCCGATTGACCGCCTCGCGGGAGTATGTCGTCGCATTTCACCGGGTTTCATCCAAAGTCGTAGAATTGGGGTTCGTGAAGATCGACCAGGAGTGTCCGGGTGAGCCTCGGTGAACCGGAGGATTTCGCCGTGACAACGTCAGTGGCATTGCCCCTTGATGACTCGGACCGATTCGATGGTGTGATCACAGGGGTGCGTGATGTGCGCCGGCTCAAGGCTGTCGCCGACGCAGACCTGCACGGGTCCATCGCTGACCCTGATCTGGACGCGGTGGTTGCCACCTTGCGCCTGGCTTGCTCGGTACCGATGGTCGTCGTGAACATCGTCAGAGCGGACCGGCAAACTTACGCGGCGGAAGTTGGTGTCGGGGCAGAATGCACGTCAGTGCCGGACGCACTGTCCTTTTGTGCGGAGGTAGTTGACACGGGTCGGGCCACGATGGTCTCCGATGCCGCTGCGCATCCCGTCTACTGCCAGAACCCGATGGTACTTAGCGGCGTCATCGGTTCATACGCGGGCGTCCCGCTTGTCGATAACGGCGTGGTTCTGGGTAGCGTGGCAATCTTCGACCATCATGCGCGGGTGTTCTCTGCTGACGTCCTGGACATTCTTCGTTACCAGGGGAAACTGGCTGGGTCTGTGCTCGCACTGCGCCGCTCGGCCCGCACGGACGCGCTGACCGGGTTGCCCAACCGTGCCCTTTACGGGGACCGCCTCGCAGGTGCGCTGGCCAGACTTGAGCGCAACGGCGGAATGGTGTGCGTGATGTACCTCGACATCGACGACTTCAAGATCATCAACGACACTCTCGGGCACGGTGGGGGCGACGAGGTCCTTATCGAGCTGGGGAGGAGACTGTCCAGCGTGTTGCGCCCCATCGATACGGTGGCGCGCTTTGGTGGGGATGAGTTCGTGATCCTCTGCGAAAACTTCGGCGGTGTCGGTGATGCCGAACAGTTGGCGGCTCGGGTCGTGGCCGCTACCACCAAGCCATGGGACGTCCAGGGCTGGTTCATGCCTGTGCACGTGAGCATTGGTTTCGCCGTGACGGATTCTGCCACAACAGACCCAGCGGCATTGCTCGATGACGCCGACACCGCTATGTACTTGGCGAAGAAGGTTCCTGGCTCCATGTGGGTATAGGCACCCGTCGGCGGATAGAGCCGCAAACGCCTCATCGTTGAGTCGTCCCACCAGGGGGCTATGGCTTATCCGTTGGTGGGTGGCGCGGGCGTTGAGGACTGATCAGATGATGGACCGCCCGGCGGAGTGCCGGTTAGCCAGGCGACTACCAAGAATGCGCCGATCAACCCAACGACGATGAGCGCCCCTGCCACAGAGCCTCTGAAAGCAATCCCGGAGACCACAATTAGGGCCACGAAGGCTGCAGACGCGACGGCTCCTTTCCAGCTGAGTATCCGCCATCCCCAACCAACGTATTTCTTGGGCCCGAACCAGGCTTTCTTCGTGAACCGTCCCGCTCTTGCGTCCATGACGAAAATCGTAGCCCGGTATCCCGTGCTCGTTCCGAAAACAGTGGAAAGCATCTCCGATTTTGAGCCACCCAATTTTGTTGTCCGGGATGTGCAACGGAAATGTCGTGACTCCCGTCCTCCCCGCGGTCACGGATGAGGTCGTGCGGCGAGAGTTCCGCGTCGTCCGCAGGAGGGTGTTTGGTGGGTCCGGTCCGGTCCTTGCCACGTTTGAGGGGTGGGCGGCTATGTGGTACCCGAGGAGCCCAAGAGCAAGCCGATTACGAACGTGGACAGCAGTGCCAGCGCGCCGCCTAGGACCATCCTGAACGTGGCCCGTCCTCGGGAGCTGCCTCCCAGGTGACCTGCAAGTGCCCCTGAAATGGCGAGAACGAGGAGCACGGCCAGGAATGTGACCGGCACCCTCCATGCGTCAGGTGGGAGCAAGATCGCTGCCAGGGGAATGATCCCACCACAAATGAACGCGACAGCCGACGCCAATGCAGCGTTCCATGGGCTTGCAACATCGTTCTCGTCGATGTTTAGCTCAATCGCGAGATGCGCCGCCAAGGCATCATGTTCGGTCAACTCTCCCGCCACTTGTCGCGCAGTTTCAGGGGACAAGCCCCGCGCTTGGTGCATGCCCGCGAGTTCCTCCAGTTCTTGCTCCGGCGTTTCAGTGAGTTCGCGTTTCTCCGTCGCAATCAACGCCCGTTCACTGTCACGCTGGCTGCTCACAGACACATATTCGCCCAAAGCCATTGAAACCGCGCCGCCCATGAGCGCCGCAACGCCAGCAGTCAGAATAGGTCCGACCACGTGGGTTGCACCAGCTACCCCGACCACAATCGCCGCCACTGACACGATGCCGTCATTGGCCCCCAGCACTCCCGCGCGCAACCAGTTCAGCCGGGTCGACAGGCCCCCACCCTGATGGGGCTCATCAGAATGCGACTCTAGAGGCTCCCGCTTGCCCGGATCCGACATAAGCCGAGTAAACCACATCTCACTCCGCGGAACGCACCGTGGCGCTCCACACTTTGGCCATCGCTTTGGCCGCTGTTGTCTTGCCGCAATCATCGGGGCCGTCAGCCGATTACATCTCCTCCGCGGTCCCACGCTGACCGGACAGCGACACTGCCGCAGCGCGCCTGCATTCCGAAATACACACCGACGAAGGTGGCCGGACTCACCGGCACGGTACTGTAACCATGGCATGCCTTGGCCACCTCGGCGCTGCCCGGATTTAATCGCTGACGTGAGGAACGCTATGACGGTCGAGGAATTGCCTGAAAGTGTCCTGCCGGGCGCGGGCATTGGCTCGGATCGGACCGGTCAGGGAAAGGGAAAGAGAAACCCCGTTTCACGTTTTTTCGGACTCCTTGGTCCGGGTTTGGTTACGGGTGCCGCCGATGACGACCCGTCAGGGATCGCGACGTATTCTCAGGCCGGCGCGACGTATGGCAACAGCATGTTGTGGACGGTCCCTTTAACGCTTCCGTTGATGATGGCTGTGCAGGAGATTTGTGACCGGATGGCCCTAGCCACCGGGCAGAGCCTTGGCGCGCTGATTCGTCGACGCTTTAGCCGCGGATTCCGGGTTGCGATCGGGATTCTTGTGGCCTTGCTGATCATTGCGAATTGTCTGAACCTGGCCGCGGACCTGAATGCGATCGGTCAGGGCATGAACCTGCTGCACGCGGGACCTGCGTTTCTGTGGTCCGCGATCGCCGGTATTGCCATTGTGGTGGCAGTGACGGCGGGGTCCTTCGCGATGATCGGCCGGATCTTCAAATGGTTGTGCATGGTTCTTCTGGTCTACGTCGGAGTCCTCTTCGTTTCCAACGTGGATTGGGCCGACGTTGCCCGTGGCCTCATCGGCGGGCAGGTCCAGTTCTCTCCGGCGTACTTCGGTTTGATCGTGGGGGTCTTGGGTACCACCATCTCGCCGTACATGTTCTTCTGGCAGTCCGCGCAACGCATCGAGGAACTCCGCGCCGAAAAACGTGGCGGCGATCACGCGCCGGCCCTGGACGAGAGGCCAAGGCCGGAAGCGGTCCGGCGGCTACGCAATGGACGAGTGGACGTGTTCACCGGGATGGCGTTTAGTGTGCTGATCATGTTCGCCATCATTGCCTCCTCCGCAGCCACCCTCGGCGCACACAACACCCCCGTCACCAGCGCAGCCGAGGCAGCCCAAGCACTCGAACCAATTGCCGGCAACTACGCCGGTATCCTCTTCGCTCTGGGTTTCATCGGATCTGGGGTACTCGCGGTGCCCGTGCTCGCCGCATCCGGTGCTGCGGGGATGGCAGGGCTTTTGAACAAGAACTGGGGTCTTGACCGGTCCCCCCGGAGAGCACCCCTGTTCTACGCCCTCCTCGGCGTTGGTATCATCGCCGGCACCATCCTCGCTATCGTCTCCACCGACCCGATCGGACTTCTCGTTCTCTCCGCGATCGTGAACGGCATCGCCGCCGGCCCGTTCCTGATCGTGATGATGCTCATCTCCCGCGACGCCACAATCATGGGCAAATACCGAAACGGCAAACTCGCCGCAACAATGGGATGGACCGCCACCGCAATCATGTGCGTCGCCGGCGCATACGGCATCTGGTACACCCTCAACGGAAACTAACCAGCCGAAGCGACAGCTGAAGCTTGGACCCAATGGCTTTGGTAGCAGGAACTGGCCTGCACACCCTCCTCGACGAGCGGACGGATACGTTGATGCGCACGCGGGCATAAAACAGTGGCGCTTCACGCCCGAGTGGCCACAGACGCAGATCCCATCGGAAACGGAACCCTCGTCTGGCCGCCGTTTCTTCGCGCCCGCTCGAAAACTCCGATCGGGTTCCCGACACGAGGGACTGTGCCTGCTGGATTTTTAGGCCGGCATAGAGCAGCGTGATGTAAGCGAGTTGGAAGGGAATGACTATCGAAATCAGCACCGCGTATTTGGCCGCAGCGACCTGCTCGTCGTGATCGAGCTCTAGTTGCTTGCCGCGCAGCACTACCTTGCCCATCTTTCTCAATCGTCCGAGGTCCCGGCTGACGCTTTCGCGAAGACGGCGATTCAGTGGCAGGGTCACGAGTATGCAGGCAAGGGCCGCGGCGATGAACGCAGATTCTGCCGCGAAGGACAGCTGCACGCCGATTTCCGAGATGGCGGAAGTGTTCCACCGGGCGAGAACGGTGAACAGCACGCACTGAGTGTCCTCTGGCGTGACGAGCGGCTTGCGAATCACGCCGGCGCCCGTACTTCGGCTGATTTGACCGGCACCACCCCGGAAGTCAGTTCAGGGGACGTGAGATCGGACGACGCTGATGTCATTGTCTCGCGGCGGAGGAATATGCAGAGGCCCGCGGGCTCCGATTGGTTCGGGAGCCATGACGATAGCTCGCGTTTCGCGGCGGCTGGGCGGATACTGAGAGCGTATTAGTGGACTCAGCGTGGAGGACGCATTATGCAACACAGTGTGGAATCCGGCGGATTCGAGGATCTGAAAGTTGTACAGGTCTCGGCCACCGAATGGCGGGTCAGTGGGCGTTCGTTCGAAGAGCAGAGCCCTGCGGCATTCTGGGGCTTCGTTTGCCAGTGTGGTGAAGCATTCAGTGTGATCCGTCCCGGACGTTTTCCGGAATGGCGTACTTATTGCAGCTTCGATAGGGCGTTGGCGAGCTTTGCAGACTACTCTGACTGAACCGTGCCCGGATGTGGCCCGTCCTACGGTTTCGCCTTACACCAGGTTGTTAACGCCGACTGAAAACAGGGCCACTTCTGCCAACTGAAAACAGGGCCACTCTCGTGTTGTTCTAGTGTGCCGTAGTCGCGGCGGGTTGGTGTTGCTTGAGCCGGTAACTGTTGCCTTTGAGGCTGATTACGTCGGCGTGGTGAACGATGCGGTCGATCATCGCGGAGGCGATCGTGAGGTCGCCGAACACGTCGCCCCAGCGGGCGAAGGGCAGGTTGCTCGTCATGATCAGCGAGGCGTGTTCGTAGCGGGAAGACACAAGCTGGAAGAACAGGTTCGCGGCGTCCTGGTCGAAGGGGATGTAGCCGACCTCGTCAACTTATGCAGATGTCTGCATAAGTTGACTTATGCCGACTCCGTGATTATGCCGAGGCGGGTAGGACGGCGGCCCCGGAGCCTAGTGTTTTCCTGGCCTGTGACCTGCGGTCGGCTGCGTGGAGGTCGGCATAATCACAGCCCTTCCAGGAACGCGAGGAGGCTGTCGGCGGGGCGATACCGACCTGGCGGCGATGACACCGGGGTTGTTTTGGCCAGTGCGCGTTCCTTGATCGTCATGTCGGCGTGAATGTAAGGATCCGTGGACCGGGTGTCGGCGTGGCCCAGCCAGAGCGCGATGACGGTGGTGTCCACTCCCGCGTGCAGCAACGTCATCGCGGTGGTGTGCCGCAATGTGTGGGGTGAGAGCTTCTTGGACTGCAATGTGCCGCAGGTCAGGACGGCCGCGGCGTGGTGGGCGGCCAGTCTGTGTTCGATGGCATCGCGGGTGAGTCGTCGACCGGTGCGGGTGCAGAACAGCGGATCGGTCGGCAAGCCGGCTCTCTCGCGTAGCCAGTAGCGGACCGCCGCTTCGGTTGCTGCGGTGAGCGGGATGGCGCGGTCTTTGCGTCCCTTCCCGTGGCAGCGGACGTTCGAGCCGGTGCCGCAGCTGATGTCGGCGCAGTTCAACCCGGTCAGCTCCGACACCCGCAACCCGGTCTGGATGCAGAGCATCAGCCAGGTGTGGTCGCGGCGGCCCTCCCAGGTGGTGAGGTCTGGGGCAGCCAACAGAGCGTCGACCTCCTCGGCGGTGAGGTAGGACACCGTAGCTTTGTCGAACCTCTTCGGCGGAATCGCCAGCACCCGGGCGATGACGTCCGCGTGTTCGGGGTGTTGCAGCGCGGCGTAGCGGAATAGCGACCGCAGCGCGCCCAGGCGGGCATTGCGTGTGCGGGCGCTGTTGTGCCGGCTGGTCTCCAGATGGTCCAGAAACGCGCTGATCATGCCCTGGTCGAGATCCGACCAGTCCAGGTGCGAGGGCAGCTTCCCCGTCGTGGACTGGACGAAGGCGAACAGCAGCCGCAGCGTGTCGCGGTAGGCGGCGACGGTGTGGCCGCTGGCTTGGCGCTGTTTGGCCAGACGGTCGCTGAAGAACATCTGGACCGTCGCCGTGATCGCCGTCATGGCTGCACCTGCCCATCGCCAGGCTCGAGGCGTTCAGCGGCCAGGGCGAGCAGTTCTGGCGCAGCGGAGAGATACCAGTAGGTGAACCGGGGATCGCGGTGCCCGAGATAGGTGGAGAGGTAAGGCAGTCGCGCGTGGACGTCGGCGCCGGTGCGATACCAGTTGACCAACGTGGTGACCGCGAAAGTGTGACGCAGGTCGTGCAGGTGGGGACCGCGGGCCGCTCCGACGCCGATCCCCGTCTCGGAACACAGGCTGTGGAAGACAGTTTGGACCACGGGATAGAGCAGCCGCTTTCCCGTCACCGTCACGAAGAAACTCGCGGTGGACGGCGCCGGGAGGTGCGTGTCGCGCTGAGCGGCGTATGTGCGCAGTGCAGCAACGGTGCTGGAGAGCACGGGAACCTTGCGGGTCTTCATGAACTTCGACTGCCGGACAAGGAGGACGCCGGCAGCGAGGTCAACGTCGGCCCGATCCAGCCGGATCGCTTCCCCGATGCGTAGCCCCGTCACCGACAGCAGCCCGATCAGGGTGGAATACGTCGCCGCAGGCAGTCGCGAATCCAAGTCGTGATGCGCGTGGTTCATCAGGGCTGTGATGTCGTCGGCAGAATAGATGAATGGTGTCCTCCAGCGCCGGCGGGAGGGGAACAACCCGATTGGTGGGACTTCTGTCGCGGGATCGATGCCGGAGAGGTAGCGGGCGAAGCCGCGAACGGCCGTCATTCGGCGCGGCCAGACAGTGCTGCCCGGTTCGGCCGACACAGTTTCAACCCAGGCGATGGTGTTGGCGATAGTGACCGTCGGTTGCTCATTGGCGTTCATCCACGCGACGAACCGGGGAAGAAGCCTCGCCGCGTCAGCCAACTGATAGCCCAGGTTCCGTCGCAGCCGCAGGTAGTCGTCCAAGGATTTTGTGAGTGTCGTCATGAGTTCTGCCCCGGCCAGTCCTGGGCGATGCCGCGTAGGGAGTCAATGTCGACCTTCGCGTAGATGGCAGTGGTGGCCAGATCCCGGTGCCGCAGCACCTGCCCGATGTCCACCAGGGGGATGTCTTTCGCCAGCATCTCTGTCGCCAGCGCATGCCGCAGTCGGTGTGCCTTCGCGTCCGGGCAATTGGCCCGGCGAGCTGCCCGGCGCACAACGTCACCGACCAGGTCCGCCGGGATCGGTTTGCGTGGGGCGCGTTCGGTGATGAACACCTCCCGGTGCGGCGACGACGGCCGGCCCCCGTGGAGGTAGTCCGCCAGCGCTTCTCCCGCATCGACGGGCAGGGGCATCAGGTCACGGCGGCGGGCCTTGCCGCGGACCGTGAGCTCCCCGGCGCGCCAATCGACGTCGTCCAGGCGCAGCCGGGCGACCTCGATCGACCGAAGTCCCAGCCGGGCCAACAGCAGCATGATCGCCCGGTCCCGGCGGCCGGTGCTGGTACTGCGATCGCAGCTGTCCACCATCGCCTCTACCTGCCCGGCGCTCAGCGACACTGGCAGGTGCGCGTCGCGCCAACCGGCAACCGAGGGAACACATCCCGCCAGATCCCAGCGGGTCCGGTCCGTGAGGTAGAGGTAGCGCAGCAGCGAGCGCATCTCCGCGACCCGGCCGCGCGCGGACCCGAGACTCACCCGTCCACTCTCTGACAGGATAAATGCCGAGATCTCGGCACCGGACAGGATCGTGGTGTCAAGCAGCTCTCCTGCGGGCTGACCGATCTGCAGGAATCGCCGCGCCAGGTTCTCATAGCGGAGCACCGTCATCGCCGCCAGGTCTTTGTCGTGGACCAACCACTGACGATAGGCCGCCAGCAGAGCCTCCAGCGGAGAGACCACCGCAGTGGGAGGCGGCGCAAGTACCCCGTCCTCCCGCAGCACCTCGAACATCAAAGTGAAGCAGCGGCCAAAGAGTTTCTGAGTGAATCCCTCACCGGCCCGCGCGGCGCGGAAAGACGCGACGGCCGACTCGTCAAAATCCGCGACCGTCAGCCGTTCCGTCTCCAGCCAGCGGCCGACATCGCCGACGATCTTCAACAGGCCCAGCCTCGTGCCCGGCGTGTAGCCGGCCGCGGCCAACTTCGCATCGACGGCGGCGATGTAGGGCGCCATCGCGCCGGCTTTTCTGCGTGTTCCAGGCATCAGTTCGTTCCTCATCTGGAAGCACGATGCCTCCTCGGGAACAGCTTCCAACGACGCCGGAATTATGCCGACTATCTCTCCGGGGTCCTGCGGAAAATACCAGCGCTATCAACGATATTGGAGAGTAGTCGCGGCGACATCGGCATAATCACGGAGTCGGCATAAGTCAACTTATGCAGATGTCTGCATAAGTTGACGAACTGGGCTACCTTCCGCTGCCCGCCGAGGCCGCGTCGGCACTGTTTCAAGTCATCAACCAGCGCTACCTCAAAACATCGATCGTGATCACCACGAACCGGCCCGTCGGCGCCTGGGGCGAGATCCTCGGCGACACCACCGTCGCCGCCGCGATGCTCGACCGGCTCCTGCACCGATCCGTCGTCGTCACCCTCGACGGCGGCTCCTACCGGCTCCGCAACCACGCCGCCCAATCCAACGAGCTCCGCCGCGTGACAACGGGCACAAACTTCCGCTAACCTAACCCCGCGACCTGGGGAGCTTCGATGAGCACGACTGGGGAATTTCGCTGAGCGCCGTCATCCATCCTCATTGCTCGGTGACCAATGTCCTGTTTCGCCTCGACGAGGATCGAATTGAGCTTCTCTCTATCGCACGACGGACCTGCGTCAGCGCGTGCGCCGTGCGATTGCCGTCGGTCGCTCTATCGTTTAGGGATGCGCCACCTCCTGCGACTCGATGACTGGACTTACAGCGAGCTAAGAAGTGTCTTTCGTCTGGCGGATGCATACAGTGCTGGCGACGGACCCCGTGTCAACGGTTGCGCCGCTCTCTTCTTTCCTCCATCAAGCCGGAATTTGTCAAGGTGGATGGGGCCAGCGTGAGTTTAGGCGGCTAGTTTCGGCTCGTCTTCTTGTGCTTCGGCAGGCTTGTTGATCCAGGCCGCGTCAGGGGTGACGAGGATCTTGGGATCGACGCTGGTGCTGAAGCGTTCCGGGTTCCTGGCCCGGGCTTGAGCCAGGGTCGCGGACCTCTCGGCGGCTTTGCCGGCTGCGAGGCCGTAGTGGACGTCAGCGGGCGTGTTCAGCCCGATGCCGGTGTGGCGGTGGGTGTGGTTGTAACCCTCGACGAAGGCGTCCATGAACCGTCTCGCGTCGCCGAGGCTCGCGAAGCGTTCCGGGAACACCGGGGCGAACTTCAAGGTTTTGAACCACGCCTCCGAGTACGGGTTGTCGTTGCTGACCCGGGGCCGGGAGTGCGACTTAGTGACCTCCAGATCCGATAACAACGCGGCGACGGTCTTGCTCGTCATCGACGTGCCCCGGTCCGCGTGGACGACCTGCGGGGTGCCGTGGATACCGAAGGTTTCCGTCATCATCTCCGCGGCCAGGACCGCGGACTCGGCCGGGTGGACCTTCGCGCCGACGATGTAGAGGGAGAAAATATCGATCATCACGTAGCAATCAAAGTACTTGCCCTTGATCGGGCCCGCCAGCTTCGTAATATCCCACGTGAACACCTGGCCGGGGGCGGTGGCGACCAGTTCCGGGATCGCCCGGGCCGGATGCCGGGCCAGGCGGCGGCGTTCCTTGACCTGCTTGTTCTCGGCCAGGACCCTGTAAATCGTGGAGATCGACGCCAAATACACGCCCTCGTCCAGCAGCTGCGCGTAGATCTGGATCGGCGGCAAGTCCACGAACCGGGGCGAGTTCACCACCGCCAGGATCCGCGCCCGCTCGAGGACACCGAGCTTGTTTGCCGGCACCAGCGCCGGTCCAGCGGCCGGGATGCGCGGTACTCGGGTCGCCGTCGAGCGCGGCAACCCGACCAGGACCGCGGCCTTGCGGGTGGAGACGCCCTGGCGGGTCAGTCCTCGGTAGGTGGTCATCACGGTTTCGTCTGCGGTGTTTCGTCCCGCGAGCTCTTCGACAAGTTTTCGAGTAGCTCGTGCATTTTTGACATGATCTCCAACGCCACCCCGGTCGTGGCCAGACGCCGCTCGGTGACATCGAGCTGGCGGCGAAGCCTGGCGATCTCGGCCTGCTCGGGCGTGAGCCGGCCGATCTTGTCGCCCGCTTTCTTGCCCTGCAGGACGCCCGCGTCGCGGAGCTTGCGCCACTCGGTGAGCTGCGAAGAATAGATGCCCTGCTCCCGCAGATACGCGCCGCCCCCGTTCCGCGTGGTTGCGTCCTCATACGCGGCCAGGTGGTCCAGCTTCTGCGCGGGCGTGAACGACCGCCTGGCTGTTGGACCACCCGCGCGCGGACCGGGACTGCTGTTCTTACTCATCAAACTATCGTCGCGCACGACGATCAAAGACGCACTGGACATGATCGGGACTTCCTGATTCTCGCCCTACGTCAAACGGCGGACTTGCTCTGAGCTACTGGCCTCAACTCACCCTGACACGTAGGGGGAGGGCGAGCCGGGCGACGTATCCATGTTGGTACTCGGTGCCATGCAGTTCATCTGGGGGCTAGCGGCGCTCATCTATTACTGCCGTCGCCGCTATCTGCAGAAATTCGCGCCGGACAAGTCTCAGGATGACTCGCCTGAAAGCTAGCGCGCGATCCGCCAAAGGCGACCCGTGAGGGTTCGTCGAGCGTGCGTCAGAGCACCATCTAGGCTCGCGATAGTTGGAGTCTCACCTGCTCGTGCCGCCGTGCCCTGGCCGGCGTAGGCCGAGCACAATCAGGATGATGCCGACGATGCCGACGATGCCGACGATGGCGATGATGGCGATGATGAGCCCGATGGAAAGCCACATGCGGCTACCTGTTGTGTCCCCGGGATTGGATTCATGCCCTGCCCGGCCCACACTCCACCAAGGATCAAAGCGATCACGCCGACGGTGATCAGCGCGATTCGTCCATTGCGACTGGTCACATCTCCGAATTTACCTCTCGACCGACTCACCCGTCGCCCGTTGGGGGTTCCCGTGCGGGTAGGTCCTGAGCTGGAGTGGGAGGATCGAAAGGTGCGACATCTTTCCAGTCTCGAGGACCACTTCCGGATCACCGAGATCGAGCGAGCCGCCGGAGAGTCGTTCCGCAACATCAACATGGCGATAGTCGCCGATGATCAACCGATCAGCAGGCAGGATTTCCAGCGCTTCGTCACGGACCGTGGAGCGTTTGTGTGGCTGGTCGACGGTGTGATCGTCGCCTACTTGCTCCTCGAGCAGGTTGACGGAGCTGCCCATATTGAGCAGGTCACGGTCCACCCGGAGCATGCGCGTCAGGGAATCGGAGCGCAACTGATTGTCGTGGCTGACTCTTGGGCACGGGTACGCGGACTTCCCGCTGTGACACTGACCACATTCCGAGACGTTCCGTGGAACGCGCCATACTACGAGCGCCTCGGCTTCCGTGCTTTCCTGCCAGGTGACTGGGGCGCGGCGATGGGCGCTCGAATGGATACAGAAGCTGCGCGAGGGCTCGAAGCCTGGCCGCGCATGGCGATGATCCGACCCGTGAGCAAACTCCGAACAGCCGAAGCTGGCGTTCACGAATAATCGCCCGCAAGGCGTTGCGCTGCCGGGGCGGTGATACAGCCGTTCTGTTTCGCAGCGAAGAGTGGCTCTTGGTGGAGGATTCAGGAAATCGAACCTGACGAGGCACCCCGATAGGCGCATCCCCCGGAACGCGTATGCGTCAACCACATTCTAGCCAGAGCGGACAAATCTCCCGCTGGCAAGCACTCAAAATCCCGTCCCGTAGGGGGTTCCCCTACCGAACAGCATCGGCGCGGCCGCTGTCCTTCACCCAGGTTACAGATTCGGGCGTTGTCGTCCGGGCCACCCGGTTGAATACGGCGAGGCCGAGCGGGGCGTGTCCGAGGGCTGTGGTATCGGTCATCATCGCGAGTTCGGCGCCCGTGATGATAGCGAGTTCGCCGGCGCAGCCGTGCGCGATCCTTGCCCCCAACGCGCACGCCGCCGGCAGCAATCGCACTTACGCTTCTCGGGGCAGGCGCTGGCGAGCGTAGCTGCCGTCAACGCGATGACGGCGGGGGTCCTGGTCGGGCGGCTCCGTTCAGGCGTGTTGGTCAGCGACGGGTTCTGGTTGAACGGACCAGTCGGCGGGTGCATCGTCGGTGTCGGCGTCGGCGATCGCCTTGGTCTGGTGAACTTTGCCCGGCTTGTGGTGTTGGGGCGCGTAGATGGTATAGACCTGCATGGGCTCGTCGCCGATGTTGGTGACGTTGTGCCAGCTGCCGGCCGGAACGATGACGCACCACCCGTCGGTTACCTCTTGGTCGAAGGTCAGTTCGTTCTTGCTTGGTCCCATCTGGGCGCGGCCACGGCCGCGGTCGAGCCGAATGAACTGGTCGGTGTCAGGGTGCTTTTCTAGTCCGATGACCCCGTTGACCGGGATCGACATGAGGGTGACCTGCAGGTAGGTGCCACTCCAAGCCACGGTGCGGTAGTTCGGGTTCTTGAGGGTCTCGGTCTCCAGATCGAATGCTTGAGGACGGGGACCGGTGTCTTCGATGGTCATGGTTTCATCGTAGCTTTGCCCGGATCGGATCATACGGCTCCCCGCGGTTCGATCCTCCTGAGACCATGCTCGCTGATTTGTCGCGCTGTCCGTCCGGCTTACGCCTATGTGGGATGGGTCGTTGAGGAGGGTGGAGATTTGACTGGTTCTCTTGTTCTGCGTGGCGATCGACATTTGCGAGGTTCTGAATCGGTTGCCCTTTCTTGGGGGCTGGTTTGAGTTCCTTGTGCACTGCTAGAAAGTAGCCGCGGCTGTGGATCGAGCACCGCGATCGTTGTTCGCTGCGTGAACACCACGGCTCTGCGTAAGAGCGTCGGGAACTGAGATCACAGCATGAATCGTCACTCGAGCGGAGGTCTGAACATGCGTGGTTACGTGAGGTTAGGCGTCGTGTTCGGTGTCGGCGTGGCCGTGGTGCTCGGGGTGGCGGGCTGCTCGTTCAACGCGCCCGACGCGGGGAAAACAGTTGCACAGATTCGGGTGGTTCACATCCTCAACGATCCTCCACCCGGTGGTGATCTGCTCGGCCGAGCCGAGTACCTCGGAAGCTCCGAACCGAATATAGCGAAGGACGCCTGTGTTACGGCCGTCTTCGCCGCTCAAGGTAGTCCCTCCGCGCTCCTGGATTACTACCGCCGGACCTACCCACAATTCGGATTTCCCACGGAGTCAAAATTTGCCACAGGATCCACAGGATCAAGCAGCGCGGACCCCATCGTCATCAGTGGGAGAGACGGGTGGGCCTACGTGTTAGTGACTATCCAAGCCGGGTCCCCGTACCTCGAACCGCCGCCCAACGTCACGTTGAAGTCGGCGCCGCCAGGTTCAACATACGTGACAGTGATCGTCATCGGGCAAACAGGCAAAAATGGTCTAAGTAATCCAAAGTGACCTCTCGGGCCGGTGTGCAGCGTTCGGTGCGAGGGCACCGAACGCCGGCGATGAATGCAGGCATCGCGCAAAGAAGTGTCTCGTAACCTGAGCGGGCGAGTTCAGGTGGTGAGAGCAACACCCTGAGTTCCGTGGGGTGTTGTCGATGGCTCGACCGTTGTCGCCTTTGAGCGTTCGTTTAACGTTTTGGGA
>NZ_SOFR01000051.1:0-32492 GCF_004402735.1 Cryobacterium sp. MDB1-18-1
CGCCGTGTCGAGGGTGCGGTGGTAGGCCGCCTGCACCTTCTCCGCATCCCCGGTCAGATACAGGGAGGCCATTCCGTCGTTGAGGGCCTGGAACACCACGTGCCGGTCCTCGACGCTTTTCTGGTGCCTCGCGGTGATGGTCTCGGGGCGGGTGCGTTCCCGCACCCTTCGGGCCCGGTCGGCGAGCTTCGCCACGGTCAGCACTTCCGCGTCGGGCACGAGGACCTCCTCGAACACGGCCCGGGCCCGGGCGGCCGCTTCCGGGTCATCATCGACCCGGATACCCCAGGCCTGCTCCATGATCACCTGGGCGTGCCGGTAACTGATCGCCCCGGAGGCCAGGGCCTCCCGGGTCACGGGGAGGTCTTCGGCGAGGGTGCGGCTGGCTTCAATCAGGGTCTCCGCCGTGCGCCTGGGCAGCCGGAGCAGGGCGCCGACCTCGCAAGTGAATTCCTCTTTCGTGGCTTCTTCCGGCGACCACGGCATTCGCGGCCCGCCGGCGCGTTCTGCGGCCTCCGCCCGGGCCCGGCCCACGTCCGCCAAGACCCGTTGCGCCGCATAGATCGCGGCCGCCCGCTTCGCGGCGGCCCGGTTCATCTCCCGGTCCGCCTCCCGGATCGCGTCATACACCTCGGGCAGGGACGGCTCCACCAGGCTCAGATGCCGGGGGTTCAGGTACGGGTCGGGAGGACTGTCGGGAGGGGTCCCGGGCGGGGGTTCCGCCGTGCTTTCGGGCTGAGGTTCTGAGGTATTTTCAGTTGTCATACCGGTCACTCTACGAACGACCACCGACATTCTTGAGGCATCCGCACGCCCACGAATCACCTGTGGAAAACCCGGTCAGAAGCACTTTGTTGAGGNGAAGCACTTTGTTGAGGACAAGCCGGTGCCTAAGCCACACTCGTCCGGACGGTGCCACAGGTCCGCCACGGACTATCGACGTCGACGGGTCGGGAACTCAGTACTCGCCCTTGATCACGAAGTAGGAACCTCGGATGACGCCGGCCAGCTTCGATTTCTGCCGTGCGAATTTGAATCGAGTGGCCAGTTCTTCGGGCACCTCCATGCCGTCGGCGAGCTTGAACCCGACGGCTCGCTTCTGACCGTCCTCGATGCCGTACATGACGTTGATCGACAATCCGGACTCGTAGAACACGTAGGCCATCCGAGTTCCCTCGACTTCGAAGGCGGTCACCTCGAGCGGGCTCGAGGCGATGACGATGTCACGCTCCTCCTTGAGGATGCGGCTCACCCACTCGAGCACGTCCGGAGCATCGCTCACAGGGCTGACGGTGAAGACATGATCGTATTTGTTCTTGAAGTAGCGCGCCTCGTTGGCCCGCAAGCCGGCGAGCGCGTCCATCACCGGCGACGATTCAAGTCCGACGGTCGATACGTTCACGAAGTCGACAATGTACGACATGCGGCCCCTCTTCGTTTGTGGTGCCGCCCACGCTAGCGCCGCATCCGCCTTCAGAGTATCGAACTAGCCGCAGAGTTCTTTAGCGATGCCGGCCTATGGCGACACGATGATCTGGCTCACCTTGTCCTCCAGCACCACAAAATGGATCCACTTCCCCTCTCCGCTGGCCCGTGCGTACTGGGCGATGGGAGTGCCGGCATCCTGGTACGTGATCGCGGGGTACGCGATCGTGAGCTGGTCGAGCGTGGCACCGATTCCGATTCCCGCACTCGTCCGCGCCGACGACGTGGCGGAGCCAGCAGCGCTCTCCCCGGTCTGCACGACAACCTGCTGGATGATGCCGTCGCCGCCCTGATCGGCGATGACGAAGCTGGGAGATCCGGCCTCGGCGAAAGTGACGACAGAACGTGAGGGGCACTCGTCCCAGAGGTTCTGGCTGAAGGCGGTCATCGACTCCTTGGTCGAAGTCAGATCAGCCCCGAGCACCATCGGTCCGACACCGGAGAAGCCGATGATCCACGAGCTCGGGTCGTTCAGGTTAAGTGGAGCCGCTGTTGCGGTCACCGTAGGTGCAGACGTAGGCGCCGCGGTGGGCTGGATCGTGCTGGCGATCGGAACGGCAGAAGCGGTCGAACCCGGCGCCGGCGCATCCGCGTGCTGGCTGGAGCATCCGGACAGCAGGAGGCCCAGCGCCAGGATTCCGGCGAGCCTTGCCGTGGTGAGTCCGGATAGGTCGTGCACCATGTCGATTCCCCCGAGTTCTTGCTGATCAACCTAGCCAGAAGGCTAGCGCACCCAGAGTCCCGGCCCGCATAGGCCAAAATCGCGACTGATGTGGGATTTCGGCTCCGGCGGTTGGGCGCCCCATTGCACAGTGGAATGAACAGTGGTTCCGTGGATCCACGGATGCCGGAACCCCCCTCCCATCATCTCAACGACATTCACCATTCGACCTTCGAGCAGAGGAACCCGAACATGAATCTCGATCTTGCCGGAAAGACAGCCGTCGTCACGGGTGCCAGCAAGGGCATCGGACTCGCGGTGACCACCGCGCTCGTCGCCGAGGGAGCGCAGGTGATCGCAGGCTCCCGATCGTCGTCCTCCGAACTCGACGCTCTCGGCGACGCTGTCCGATTCGTTGCGGTTGATCTGTCGACCCCGACCGGCCCGGACAGGCTGATCGCCGAAGCCGCCGATGGCCTCGACATCCTCGTCAACAACGTCGGTGCGCTCACACCGCGCACTACGGGATTCCTCGACGTGACCGACGAGGACTGGCTCACCACCCTGAACCTCGATCTGATGGCCGTTGTGCGCACGACCCGAGCGGCCATTCCCCGGCTGATCGAGCGGGGAGGCGGAACCGTGGTCACCATCGCTTCCGTGAACGCTTACCTTCCCGACCCCGGAGTCATCGACTATTCCGTCGCGAAAGCAGGAGTCTGGAACCTCTCGAAGGCGCTCTCCAAGGAATTCGGCGACCGGGGCATCCGCTTCAACACGGTCAGCCCCGGGCCGGTTTCGACGCCGCTGTGGTTGGGCGAAACCGGGGTGGCGTCGACGGTCGCTAAGGCCATGGGCGTCTCCCCCGACGAGGCACGCAAGCGCATCATCGAAGCCGGCGGCGGATTCTCCACCGGCCGCTTCACCGAACCAGGGGAAGTCGCGGACCTCGTGCTCCTGCTGGCCAGTGGGCGGGCCGGCAACGTCACGGGCGCCGACTTCAGAATCGACGGCGGGCTGACGAAGGAACTCTAGAACGGCGGCGTGAGACGTCGCCGAGTGGGCGGAGAAGTTCCTGCTCACTCAGCGGGTGGCCGTCGCCCCGGGTTCCGCCTTTGGATCCGCCGGCGAGGGCTGGATCCGGGTCTGTCTGGCCGGACAGCAGGAACCGCTCCTGACGGCGCTCTCCCGCCTGCCCACACCCTGAGCCTTCACCCGGACGATGCCTGCGGTCGCGGGCTGGGCAGGGTGGCTACCTACTCCCGGCCGTCCTCAAGCGGGATGAGCATGGTGCGGAACGGTCCGGCGACGGCGTGGAGGTCCCAGATGCGATCGGCGACGCCGTCGATGCCGTTGGCCAACTGAAGCTGGGGAATGCCGCCCGGGATCACAAGCTGGCTGACCCGGATGCCCTCATCCGACAGGGCATCGTGGAGCATCTCGCCGTAGGCGCTCTCGGCAGGGAAGGCCACCGAGGTTCCTGCGAAGCCGGCGCGGGCCTTCACAGAGGTTCCGCCGTTGATCAGGATGATGCTGCCGCTCCCTGCCGCCCGCATCGCAGGCAGCACCGCACGCGCCGCGTGGATGAGCCCGAGGGCCGAGAACTGCAGTGCCTCCAGAGCCAGCTCCGGAGTCATCTCGAGAACCGGCTTCAGGTAGTCGCGGGACGGGAGCGGGCTGTACTGCAACACCGTGATGGCTCCGAGCTCCGCTTCGGCACGCGCAAGGGCCGCCTCGAGCGATGCCGGCGTGAGGACATCCGCTGCGTACGCCCTCGCGGTGAAGCCGGAAGCGGCCAGCTCGGCTGCCATGGCGTCCAGTTTCGACTGATTCCTGGCGATCAGGGCAATAGAGAAGCCTTCGCGCCCGAACCTTCGCGCGACGACGGCTCCGAGTCCCGGTCCGGCTCCGATGATGGCGATGACGGGCACGGTGGTCTCCTTCGATGGATGCTGCTGCGATGACTATCGCAAGGAGCACGAGCCTAACGCGAAAGCGGATCTCAACCGGACGAGCGCAGACCGCGACCGGCTACCTTTCGGCCACTTTCGCTTGCCGCGCGCGCAGATATCCGCGCACAAATTGCCACTCCATGATGAGGCCGAGAGCTGTCAGGATGAATGCGGTCGGGGTCCGGGTCATCCCCATCACAACCGAAACCACGACGATGGCCGCACAGATCAACATGTTCCACAACGCCGCAAGTATTCGACCGTTTGGTGAGGTGAGCCAACCGAGCCCGTCGTGATCACTCATCGAATCTGCCCTGTGAGTGCTCCGATTGATGCGCAGATACCGAGAACCACCAGGAGTGCGCCGCTCACCGCTATCAGTGCGGGCGATTGAGTTCGCTGCGATACGCGGAGGCCCTGCTGGCGTCGTTGGCGTCTCGCCAACTCCGATATCCGAGCGCGCTTCACGATGAACGTCACCCCGAATGCAACCGCGAACGGTCCCCATAGGAGCGCAAATACCTGGCCGGAGCTCATGGTGTGAATCCTACGGGCCGAAGAAAGTTCACCCGGCCGTTTCGCGCTCGGAGTCTCCTGCGCGGTTCGGGTGCCATCCACGCGACGCCAACAACGAAAGAGCGACGACCGGCACCTCTGCCGGTCGTCGCTCAGAAATTGGGATGCCGGAGGCTAGACGTTGAAGCGGAACTCCACGACGTCGCCGTCCTGCATGACGTATTCCTTGCCCTCGATACGGGCCTTGCCCTTGGCGCGGGCCTCGGCGATCGAGCCGGCGGCGATCAGGTCGTCGAAGGAGAAGACTTCGGCCTTGATGAAGCCCTTCTGGAAGTCGGTGTGGATCACGCCGGCGGCCTGCGGGGCGGTCCAGCCCTTGTGGATCGTCCACGCGCGGGTCTCCTTCGGGCCTGCCGTCAGGTAGGTCTGCAGGCCGAGGGTGTCGAAGCCGATGCGGGCGAGCTGGTCGAGACCGCTCTCGGCCTGGCCGGTCGAGGCGAGCATCTCCGCGGCGTCGGCCGCGTCGAGCTCGCTGAGCTCTGACTCGAGCTTGGCGTCGAGGAACACTGCGTTGGCCGGGGCGACGAGGGCGGCCAGCACGGCAAGCTTCTCGGCGTCCTGCAGCACGGCCTCGTCGACGTTGAACACGTAGATGAAGGGCTTGGCGGTGAGGAGGCCGAGTTCCCGGATCGGCTCGATGTCGAGCTTCGCGGACGACAGCGGCTGGCCGGCGTCGAGCACGGCCTGCGCCTTGAGCGCGGTCTCGAGCACGATCGAAGGCATCTTGCGCCCCTTGACTTCCTTCTCGAAACGACTGATGGCCTTCTCGAGGGTCTGCAGGTCCGCGAGGATGAGCTCGGTGTTGATGGTCTCCATGTCGCCGGCCGGGTTCACGGCGCCGTCGACGTGCACCACGTCGGGGTCGGCGAATCCGCGGATGACCTGCGCGATGGCATCCGCTTCACGGATGTTCGCGAGGAACTTGTTGCCGAGGCCTTCGCCCTCGCTCGCGCCGCGCACGATGCCGGCGATGTCGACGAAGGACACCGGTGCCGGGAGCAGGCGTTCGCTGCCGAAGATCGCGGCGAGCGCGGCGAGCCGGGAGTCCGGCAGGTTCACGATCCCCACGTTCGGCTCGATCGTGGCGAACGGGTAGTTCGCCGCGAGCACGTTGTTCTTGGTCAACGCGTTGAAGAGGGTGGACTTGCCGACATTGGGCAGTCCGACGATTGCAATAGTAAGAGCCACGAGAATCCATCGTACCGGGCGGGCCCCGCCGGGCCTGTCGGTGGGCCGTGAGAGCATGAAGGGGTGCCCCTCAACTTCACCGCGATCGACTTCGAAACCGCCAACTCCTCAAGCGCCTCCGCGTGTTCGGTCGGGCTCGTGAAGGTGCGTGACGGGCTCGTGACCGATCGGGTCGGCTGGTTCATCCAGCCCGCGCCCGGGCACGACGAGTTCCTGAAGTGGAACATCAAGATCCACGGCATCTACCCGGCGGATGTCTTCGGCGCCCCGACCTGGGCCCAGCAGCTCCCGGCACTGGTCGCCTTCGCCGACGGTGACACCCTCGTGGCCCACAACGCCGGCTTCGACCTCGGCGTCATCAAGACCGCCTCGACGGTCGCGGGACTCCCGGTGCCCGACTTCAGCTATGTGTGCAGCCTGCAGGTCGCCCGCCGCACGTACCACCTCGACTCGTACCGGCTCCCGGTCGCCGCGATGGCGGCCGGTTTCGAGGACTTCGCGCACCACGACGCCCTCGCAGACGCGGAGGCGTGCGCCGCCATCATCATCCACGCGGCGAAACGGCACGGCGCGGACACGGTCGAAGACCTGGCCCGGATCACCAAGGTCGCGGTCGGAGCCATCGGGCCCGTCGCCATCGCAGCGAAGGCCGCGGTCCACGGGCCGATGGCCCTGAGCTAGCAGCAAGACGATCCGGGCCGCCATCGTGGACTCCGAAGACCTGCCACTGAGCCCCTGGCCCCAGGACATGCAGATCAACGTCGAGGAGTGCTGGTCGCCCCTGACCTTCCTGCTCTTCGTGCGCAGCGCCTGGCACCTCGAGATCGACAGCGTTCCGCGCCTGGATTCGGAGCCGGACCCGGGTACCTCGCGCCGGCCGGCCGACCTCGACGTCGACGCCGCCGTGCAGCGCTGGCTGGCCGAGTGGCGGCGGGCCTGGACCCACTTCGACGTGGCCGAACCGACCGTGAGCATCCCGGACGAGGAGATCCAGCGCCTCCTGGACACCCTCACCGACGCGGAGCTGTGGGCGGCGACATCGACCTCGACCTGGCCCTCGGACTTCTGGAACTCCGGCATCGACCAGGAAGCCTATGGAATGTGGCGCACGACGATGCCCGCACCGCTCGGCGCCCTGCCGGAGAACCGCGTCATCCCCGCGCTCGTCACGGCAGGACAGGGCGGCCTCACGACGATCATCCAGCTGCCGTACCTCGGATTCTTCGCGCAGCGGATCAACCGGGAACACCTCGTCGTGTCGCGGACCACCCGGAACGACCCGGAAATGCTGACTCTCGCGCTCGCGCTCGAAGCCTGACGCGCTCCCAGCTCACCGGGTCGCCAGACCGGTGAACCCTCCTCGGCGGGTTCCCGCCTGCCGCGACGCCAATGTCGGCGGCCACTGGCAGGGTTGAGACATGGATCCCTGGCTCACCCTCCTTCTCGGCATCGCCCTCGGCGCCGTACTCGGCGCCCTCTGCACGGTCATCGTGCTGCAACGCCGCGCCGCCCGGGACGGCGCAGCCACGCCCACCGTCGATCCCGCCGTTCTCGAAGCCCGCCACCAGGTCGACCTCGCCGAACTGCGGTCCTCCGAGGCCGCCGTCTCGGCCATCCTGCGTGAAGAACTGGCCTCGGTGCAGGCCACGACGGATGCCCTCCGCGAGCAACTCGCCGAGGCGCAGCGCCGGGGACGCGAGTTCGACGAGCGGCACCGCGAGGAGGCCGCCGCCCGCACCGAACGCGAACAGCGGGAGAGCAAGGTCCTGCAGGCCCTGGCCCCGGTGCGGGAAAGCCTGCACGACATGCAGCTGAAGGTCTCCGAACTCGAGGCCCAGCGCAGCCTGCAGCACGGCGAGCTCAGCCAGCAACTCCGCAGTGCCACTGAATCCGAAGAGCGCCTGCGCAGCACCGCCGAGTCACTGGCTTCCGCCTTGCGCGCCAACAACACGCGCGGAGTCTGGGGCGAGACCCAGCTGCGCAGCGTCGTCGAGGCCGCCGGGCTCATCGAGCGGGTCGATTTCGACGTGCAGTCGAGCATCAGCTCAGACGCGGGCGCCGGCCGGCCTGACATGGTCGTGCACCTGCCCGGAGGCAAGAACATCGCCGTCGACGCCAAGGTGCCGTTCACGGCGTTCCTCGAGGCGAGCCAGATCCCGGCGACGGCCACCGGTGCGGAGGGCGCACGGCGCACGGCTCTCCTGGGCGCCCACGTGAAGGCAGTGCGCGACCACATCACCGCCCTCGGCAGCAAGGCATACTGGCAGGGCCTCGAGGCCTCCCCCGAGATCGTGATCGCGTTCATCCCGAGCGAGTCGCTCGTGTCGTCCGCTCTCGAAGCCGACCCTTCGATCATGGAGTTCGCCTTCTCCAAACGGGTCGCGCTCGCCTCCCCCGTGACGCTCTGGTCGGTGCTCAAGACCGTCGCGTTCACCTGGCAACAGGATGTGCTCACGCACGACGCGAAAATGCTCTTCGACCTCAGCCGCGAGCTCTACGCCCGGCTGGCCGTCACCGCCACCCACATCGAGAAGCTGGGGCGCTCCATCGAGCGCACCGTCAAGGACTACAACGGTTTCGTCGGTTCGATGGAACGCCAGGTCCTGCCGACGGCGCGCAAGCTCAATGCACTCGACGAGTCCAAAGTGCTCGCCCCGCTGGCGGGCGTCGAGGAGTCCCCGCGGGAACTCGTCGCCTGGGAGTTCGTGACCGAACTGGAAGCCGCGGGACTCGCCGAAGCAGGACTCGAGGCATCCGCCCACCGCGCGGACTGAGCGGGCGCAATACGACAATCGCCGTTCCGGCCGAGCGTCTCCCGAAGAACGGGGGTACTCGGCCGAAACGGCGATTGTTGTAGGGAGATGCGGGGGTGCGGTCAGTGCGAGGTCAGTGCCCGCGGGCTACAGCCACTTGGCGGCGAGGTGGTCGGCCACGACCCGGCGGACGGTGCCGGACTTGCCGCGCATGACGATGCTCTCGGTGCGAATGATCGGACCCTTACGACGCACGCCGTCGACGAGACCGCCGTCGGTCACGCCGGTAGCGACGAAGAAGGTGTTGTCTCCCGAGACCATGTCGTCGAGGTCGAGCACCTTGTCGACGTCGAGTCCGGCAGCAATGGCCCTGGCACGTTCGGCGTCGTCCTTGGGGGCGAGTCGGCCCTGCATGAAGCCGCCGAGTGCCTTGAGCGCGCACGCCGTCGTGATGCCCTCCGGGCTGCCGCCGATACCGACGCACATGTCGATGCGGGTGCCGTAACGGGCGGCGTTGATGCCGCCGGCGACGTCGCCGTCGGACATGAGACGGGTGCCGGCTCCCGCGCTCCGGATCGCGTCGATCAGGCCTTCGTGGCGCGGACGGTTGAGCACGGCCACGACCATCTCGCCGATGGGCTTGCCGGTGGCCTGGGACAGGGCGCGCAGGTTGTCGCCGATCGGCTGGTCCAGGTGCACGACGCCGAAGCCGGCGGCGGCCGTGACGATCTTGTCCATGTAGAACACCGACGAGGCATCGAGCATCGTGCCCCGGGACGATACGGCGATCACGGAGAGCGCGTTCTGGCGGCCCTCGGCCGTGAGGCTCGTGCCGTCGATGGGGTCCACGGCGATGTCGCAGGCCGGACCGGTGCCGTTTCCGACGTGCTCGCCGTTGAAGAGCATCGGGGCCTTGTCCTTCTCGCCCTCGCCGATGACGATGACTCCATCGAAGTTGACGGTACCGAGGAAGACTCGCATCGCGTCGACGGCGGCCTTGTCAGCCGCGTTCTTGTCTCCGCGACCGATGAACGGCACCGCGCGGATAGCCGCGGCTTCGGTCGCGCGCACCAGCTCCATGGCCAGGTTTCGGTCCGGGTGGGTGAAATTGGGGGCGATTTCGGGGCTGTTCACAGATGGTCCTTCCCGGACGAAGAGTGCGGCAGTGGCAAGGCCCAGCGTTGGGCCGGCGCCGGTCGCCCAGCGCTGCCGTTTAAGAGCCTAGCGCCCGCCCAGCGGGAACGGCTGATGTTTCCCGTCCAGCCATCCAGCCGCCATCGGTAGGATGGGAAGACCGAATCTGTACAACCGAGGAGACGCAGAAACATGCCCATCGCAACCCCAGACCAGTATGCAGAGATGCTCAACAAAGCCAAGACCCAGGGTTTCGCTTACCCGGCGTTCAACGTTGCGTCTTCCCAGAGCATTAATGCCGTCCTGCAGGGCCTGACTGAAGCCGGCTCCGACGGCATCATCCAGGTCACCACCGGTGGCGCCGATTATTTCGCCGGCCACACGGTCAAGAACCGCGCATCCGGTGCGCTCGCCATGGCTCACTTCGTGCAGTCCGTTGCCGACAATTACCCCGTTACCGTTGCCCTGCACACGGACCACTGCCCCAAGGGCGCCCTGGACGACTTCGTCCTCCCCCTCATCGCCGCTTCGGAAGCCGAAGTCAAGGCCGGGCGCAACCCGATCTTCCAGTCGCACATGTGGGACGGTTCCGCCATCCCGCTCGCCGAGAACCTCGTCATCGCGAAGGACATCCTCAAGCGCACTAAGAACATCAACGCGATCCTCGAGGTCGAGATCGGCGCCGTCGGAGGCGAAGAAGACGGTGTCGAGGGCGACATCAACGAGAACCTGTACACGACCCTCGCCGACGCGAGCGCCATGATCGACGCCCTCGGCCTCGGCGAAGACGGCCGCTACATGGCCGCGCTGACCTTCGGCAACGTCCACGGTGTCTACAAGCCCGGCAACGTCAAGCTGCGCCCGGAGCTCCTCAAGGAGATCCAGGACGGCCTCGCCGCCAAGTACGGCACCGGCCCGAAGCCGCTTGACCTCGTCTTCCACGGCGGGTCCGGCTCGACCGCCGACGAGATCGCCGAAGCCGTCGCCAACGGCGTCGTGAAGATGAACATCGACACCGACACCCAGTACGCGTTCACGCGTGCCGTCGCCGGCTACATGCTGAAGAACTACGACGGCGTCCTCAAGATCGACGGCGAAGTCGGCAACAAGAAGCTGTATGATCCGCGCGCCTGGGGCAAGGTCGCCGAGACGGCGATGGCCGCCCGCGTCGTCGAAGCCACCCAGCAGCTCGGCTCCGCTGGACACTCGGAGAGCTAATCCGGAGTAAATTCATCCAATGGGCGAAACATCGGCGTACTCCAGCCACCTGTTCGTGCGGGGAACCCGCAACAACAGCTGGTCCAACATGCTCTCCTTCATTCCTGAAGGATCGAGGGTGCTGGATGTGGGGTGCTCGGCCGGAAATTTCGGTGAAGCCCTGGAACAGATGAATAACTGCACCGTCGTCGGTGTCGACCTGAATCCGGTCGACATCGACGAGGCGCGGGGCAAGATCTCCGAGGCCTACGTGCTCGACGTGAGCGACACGGCCGCCGTCGCCGGGCTCGGAGCTTTCGACGTCGTGCTGTTCGCCGACGTCCTCGAACACCTGCCAGACCCGCGCGCGACCCTCGTGGCCATTCGCGCCCTGCTGCGGCCCGGCGGAGTCGTGGTCTACTCGATTCCCAATATGGGTCACCTTTCCGTACGGCTGGACCTGCTCGAGGGCCGGTTCACCTACACGGAGACCGGGCTGCTCGACAAGACCCACCTGCATTTCTACGATGCCTTCGAGATCGAAGACATGTTCACGGCCGCCGGTTACGGCATCCGTGAGGAGGACCCCGTCGTCTCGGAATATCCGGAACGCTGGGTGACCGAACGTCTTGCCGGCCTCGGACTCACCGCGGACGAGACGTTCTTCGACCTCCTCAAGGCCACGGACAGCCACGTCTACCAGTACGTCGGAGTCGCGATCCCCCTGGCCTCCCTGCCGCGGAACACCGCGCCGATCCGCACGCGTGCAACACCACCCGACGAGATCCTCGGATTCGCGAACCGGATCGCCGCCGAGAACGAGGCGCTCAAGAACACGGATGCCGCCCTCGTCACAGCCGCCCAGGCCCGCCTCGAGGCGGACCTCCTCGCCGCTGACAAAGCAACCGCCCTGGCCGAACGGGACGCCGCGACGGCCGAGCTCGTCGCCACCTCCGCCGCCAGGGATGCCCTGGCCGGCGAAGTAGCCGGTCTCCGGGCGCACCTCACCTATATGAAGACGCACCCCGTCGCCTTCCTCACCCGCAAATTAGTCGAACGGCTCCCCCGTGCCCAGCGAAAACGTCCCTGACAGCCCCCGCCGGGACCCCCGGCCCCAGCCCCGCTACGGGGAGCTGGCCCCTGAGGGCTGGAGCTGGGATCCGGGCGTCACCACGCCACGCTCGCCAACCGCTGGCCCGAACTCCGCTGTCTCCGCGCCGTCGCTTGGTACTCTGACCGGACCGGCCAGGCCCGATGTTCCCGCCTGGGACCGGCGGGTCACCCTCGGCCTGCTCGCGCTCGGCCTCGCCGCGACCTTCATGTCGATCGGGGTGCTCAACGCCCTCCCCGACGCCATCCAGATGCTCTACACCCAGTCCCACCTCGGTACCTACGTGCCGGACTCCTCCGTCGCCGGGCTCGTCACGGCGGGCGGAATCACCGAAGCGATCGTCTGGCTGCTCACCGCCGCCGCGGCGATCCTGCTCATCTCACGCCGCAAGCGGGCGTTCTACGTCCCGGTGATCGGCGCGGTGATCGCGCTCGTGGTGATCTTCGCCTTCATGATGGTCGTCGTGACCACCGACCCGACGCTGATCGACTTCTACAGCCAGCCGTAGGCATCCACGCGGGCGCCCCCCACCGGCGCCCCACGATGATCGGCGCTACTCGACCCGGGTCACTCGCCCGCCGAGGGCCCGTGCGTCGTTGTTGCCCGCAAGGTCCTTGCGCAGTTCCTTCGGGAGCGAGAACAGCAGGTCCTCCTCGGCGGTCTTCACTTCCTGCACGTCACCGAATCCGGCGCCGGCGAGGTCGCGCAGGAGTTCGGTCACGAGTTCCTCGGGCACGGATGCCCCGCTCGTCACTCCGACGGTCGCGACGCCGTCGAGCCACTCCTGCTTGACCTCGCTCGCGAAGTCGACCCGGTAGGCGGCGCGGGCGCCGTATTCGAGGGCGACCTCGACGAGGCGCACCGAATTGGACGAGTTCGCCGAACCGACGACGAGCACGAGGTCTGAGGCCTCGGCGATCTTCTTGATCGCCACCTGCCGGTTCTGGGTGGCGTAGCAGATGTCATCGCTCGGCGGATCCTGCAGCAGCGGGAACCGGGCGCGGAGCCGGCTCACGGTCTCCATGGTCTCGTCGACGCTGAGGGTGGTCTGCGACAGCCAGACGACCTTCTCCGGGTTGCGCACCACGATCGTGTCGGCCTCGTCCGGGCTGCCCACGAGGGTCGTGTGTTCCGGTGCCTCCCCTGCCGTGCCCTCGACCTCTTCATGTCCTTCGTGGCCGATCAGCAGGATCTCGAAATCATCGCGGGCGAAGCGCACGGCCTCGCGGTGCACCTTGGTGACGAGCGGGCAGGTCGCGTCGATCGCGCGCAGCCCCCGCGCAGCGGCCGCGCTGACGACGGCCGGCGACACTCCATGGGCGCTGAAGACGAGGTGCGAGCCGCGGGGCACCTCATCGACCTCGTCGACGAAGATGGCGCCCTGCTTCTCGAGTTCGGAGACGACGTGCACGTTGTGCACGATCTGCTTGCGCACGTAGACGGGCGCTCCGTACAGCTCGAGCGCCTTCTCGACCGCGATGACGGCCCGGTCGACACCCGCGCAGTAGCCGCGCGGGGCAGCGAGCAGCACCCGTTTCGGCCCATCCACCGGGGTATCCTTGAGGACGTTGCGTGCCCGGGGAATCCGGGGCATGCCGAGGCCGATAACGCTTGAATCCGAGCTGATAGTCACCGGCTCATTCTATGGGTGCGTGGCTGGACAGGCCGTGGGAGGAACGATTCATGACCGATGCACCACCCACCCTCGAGGCTCCGTGGCCCGTCGCCCTGCTGGCGAACAAGATCCGCGGCTACATCGAGCGGCTCGGCACAGCCTGGGTCGAAGGTGAGATCACCCAGTGGGGCGTCAGTGGCGGCAATGTGTACGGCAAGCTCAAAGACCTCAGCGAGGACGCCACCGTCGGCTTCACCGTGTGGTCGTCCGTCAAGGCCCGGCTGAGCGACGAGTTCAAGCAGGGCGACCGCGTCATCGCACTGGTCAAACCGAATTACTGGGTCAAGGGCGGCACACTCACCATGCAGGTCTTCGACCTGCGCCACGTCGGCCTCGGCGACATGCTCGAACGCCTCGAGCGTCTCCGCAAGCAGCTCGCGGCCGAAGGCCTCTTCGCCGCCTCCCGCAAGAAACCGCTCCCGTTCCTGCCGCACTGCATCGGCCTCGTCACCGGCAAGGACTCCGACGCCGAGAAGGACGTCATCCGCAACGCCCAGCTGCGCTGGCCCGCCGTCGATTTCCACCTCGCGTACGCGGCCATGCAGGGCGACCGCTCGGTGGCCGAGGTCGTCGCCGCGATCCAGCGCCTCGATGCCGACCCCGACGTCGACGTCATCATCGTCGCCCGCGGCGGCGGCGACTTCCAGAACCTGCTCGGCTTCAGCGACGAACGCGTGCTCCGCGCCGCGGCGGCCTGCGCCACCCCCCTGGTCAGTGCGATCGGCCACGAGGCCGACCGGCCCCTGCTCGACGAGGTCGCCGACCTCCGGGCCTCCACCCCGACGGATGCCGCCAAGCGGGTCGTTCCCGACGTCTCGGACGAACTCAACCGCGTCCAGCAGGCCAGGGCCCGGTTGAGCACCCGGCTGACCGGAATCCTCGCCGCCGAGGTCGACCGGATCGGCCAGCTCCGGTCACGCCCCGTGCTCAGCAGCACGGCCTGGATCGTCGATTCCCGTGCCGAGGACCTCACCCGGTACGTCGCCCGGGGAACGGAGCTAGTGGAACGCGTCGTCGAGGCATCCGCCGGCGTCGTCACGGAGCTCCGCACGAGGCTCCGCACGCTGTCCCCGCAGGGCACCCTCGACCGCGGTTACGCGATCGTGCAGGTGCGGGACGGCCACGTGCTGCGTGCCGCCGCCGATGCTCCGGACGGTACCCGGCTCAGGATCACGCTCGGCGCGGGAACCCTCGCGGCCACAGCAGGCCCGTCCGCCGAGCCGGCCGCAGACCCGGCCGCGGACCCGGCAGCTGACCCGGCCACCGGGCCGAAAACGACAGCCAGGACTCAATAGAATGGACGCCATGACCGCTCCCGCCGACATCTCCACCCTGAGCTACGAGCAGGCCAGGGACGAACTCGTACGGGTCGTGAGCGCCCTCGAACAGGGCTCTTCGACCCTCGAAGAGTCCCTCGCCCTGTGGGAACGCGGCGAGGAACTCGCGAGCCGCTGTGAGGAATGGCTGATCGGAGCCAAGGCCCGCCTCGACGCCGCTCGCGCGCGCCAACTGGACTCCGCCTCCCCCTCGACCGGCCCCGGCACCGAATGACCACCACGAAGCGCCCGCCCCGGGTCGTCGCCGAGCTCGGCAGGCCTGAGACCGCCCAGGAGACGGCGGACCGCCTCGCGACGAACTCGCGGAACTACCGGTCGCGCAAGACCGTCAACAACCTGGTCCTGTCCCTCCTCGCCACCCTCGGTGCGGTCTTCGTTCTCGTCCTCCTCGTCCCGCGCAGCGACGGGCCCGTCGACCGCACCGTCGATTTCGCCGCCGTCGCGAGCCAGGTGCAGGTCGGGATCGACGAGCCGCTTGTGGTCCCTGAGCTCCCGGATGGCTGGCGGGCGAATGCCGCCCAGTGGCGTCTCGGAGGCACAGACAAGATCCCGTCCTGGTACATCGGCCTGCTGACCCCCCGCAACGAGTTCATCGGCCTCACCCAGGCCCTCGGCGCGAATCCGACCTGGATCGGGCAGCAGTTGAACGACGCCCCCGCAGCCCAGACGCTCACCCTCGCAGGAGTCACCTGGGACGTCTACCGGAACCCGGCGGCCGAGAAGGACCGCGGCAACTTCGAATACGCCCTCGTGACGAGCGCAGGGACGAGCAGCTACCTGCTCGTCGGAACGGCAGACGAAGACGAATTCGCGGCGGTCGCGACCGCGATCGCCGCCCAGATCAGTGCCAACGGACAGGCGGTGACCCAGTGACCGGACAGGGCAAAGACGTGCTCATCAGCCAGGCTGCGGCCCCGGGCGACGCCGTGGGCCCGGCAGCGGTGTGGAGCCGGCTGCAGCGCGGCAACCAGCGATTCGTGGACGGCGAGCCGCAGCATCCGCGCCAGGACGTCGACCGGCGCACCGAGCTCGCGACCGCGCAGACCCCGGCCGCGGCCCTCTTCGGGTGCAGCGACTCGCGTCTCGCCGCCGAGATCATCTTCGACATGGGCCTCGGCGACCTTTTCGTCGTGCGGAACGCCGGGCAGGTCATCTCCGATTCCGTGCTCGGCTCCCTCGAGTACGCGGTCGCCGTGCTCAAGGTCCCGCTCATCCTCGTGCTCGGCCACGACGGCTGCGGCGCGGTCCAGGCCGCCGTTGACGCGCAGGCGCCCGGGGCGGCTCCCCTGCCCGTGCACATCGGCCGGATCATTGAGAAGATCGTGCCCGCCGTGCACCGGGTGGTCGCGGCGACGGATGCGACGCTGACCGAACCCGGGAGCATCGATGCACTCATGGTCGGCAGGGAACACCTGCGCGACACCGTGACCGAGCTCCTGGAACAGTCCGAGTTGATCAGCGACGCCGTCGCAGCGGGTACATTGGCTATCGTCGGCGCCAATTACCGACTGCTCGAAGGCCGGGCCGTTCCCGACGTCGTCGTCGGCAACGTCTGATCCCACAGCCCGGGCAGTACCGTCTCCCAATCGAAAGGTCTTACACACAGTGGTGCAAAAAACCGCAGATGCCGGCTACCGAATCGAACACGACACGATGGGCGAGGTGCAGGTTCCCGTCGACGCCCTCTACGGCGCCCAGACCCAGCGGGCCGTTGAGAACTTCCCGATCTCCGGCTCCGTCCTCGAACCCGCGCAGATCTCGGCCCTCGCCCGCATCAAGAAATCCGCCGCCCTCGCGAACGCGCAGCTCGGGGTGCTCGACGGCGACATCGCCGAGGCGATCGCCGGAGCAGCAGACGAGGTCATCACCGGTCTCTACGACGACCAGTTCCCGATCGACGTCTACCAGACCGGCAGCGGCACCTCCTCGAACATGAACATGAACGAGGTGCTCGCGACCCTCGCCACCCGCACCCTCGGCCGCCCGGTGCACCCGAACGACCACGTCAACGCCTCGCAGTCCTCGAACGACGTCTTCCCCACGTCGGTGCACCTCGCCGTCACGAGCGCGCTCATCGACGACCTCATCCCCGGGCTCGACCACCTCGCCGTCGCCCTCGAGGCCAAGTCGGTGCTCTGGGCCGATGCCGTCAAGGCCGGCCGTACCCACCTGATGGACGCGACCCCGGTCACCCTCGGCCAGGAGTTCGGCGGCTACGCCCGCCAGATGCGGCTCGGCATCGAGCGCATCCGCAGCGCCCTCCCCCGCGTCGCCGAGGTGCCCCTGGGCGGCACTGCAGTGGGCACCGGCATCAACACCCCCGCCGGCTTCCCCCAGCTCGTAATCGAGCTCCTGGTCGCCGAGACCGAGCTTCCCGTGACGGAAGCGCGCGACCACTTCGAAGCGCAGGCCAACCGCGACGGCCTCGTCGACGCATCCGGTGCCCTGCGCACCATCGCGGTCAGCCTCACCAAGATCTGCAACGACCTGCGCTGGATGGGCTCCGGCCCCAACACCGGCTTCGGCGAGCTGCAGATCCCCGATCTTCAGCCCGGCTCCTCGATCATGCCCGGCAAGGTCAACCCGGTCATCCCCGAGGCCGTGCTGATGGTCTGCTCCCGCGTGATCGGGAACGACGCGACCGTGGCATGGTCGGGCGCGTCCGGCTCCTTCGAGCTCAACGTGGCCATCCCCGTGATGGGCACCGCGCTGCTCGAGTCGATCCGCCTGCTCTCGAACGCGACACGGGTGCTCGCCGACAAGACCATCGACGGGCTCGAGGCCAACCTCGACCGGGCGAAGGCCCTGGCCGGCTCCTCCCCCGCCATCGTGACGCCGCTCAACCGGGTGATCGGCTACGAGGCCGCGGCGAAGGTCGCCAAGCACGCGGTCGCGCACGGCGTCCCGGTGCGCCAGGCCGTCATCGACCTCGGTTTCGTGGAACGCGGCGAAGTCACCCTGGCCCAGCTCGACACGGCCCTGGACCTGCTCAGCATGACGCGTCCCCCCGCGCGCACCGCCTAGCCCCGGTACCTTTCCGGTCGAGGGCGCCCTTTCCGCGGGTCACTCTCGACCGGAAAGGGCACCTTCGCCGGAACGCGGGGTCAGTTCGGGTCGTTGCCCTCGAGCATCTCGGTGACGAGCGCGGCGATCGCGCTGCGCTCCGAGCGGGTGAGCGTCATGTGGGCGAACAGCGGATGCCCCTTGAGCGTCTCGATCACGGATGCGACGCCGTCGAAGCGGCCGACCCGGAGATTGTCCCGCTGGGCGACGTCGTGGGTGAGGACCACCCGCGAGTTCTGCCCGATGCGACTGAGCACCGTGAGCAGCACGTTGCGCTCGAGGGACTGCGCCTCATCGACGATCACGAACGCGTCGTGCAGCGAACGGCCCCGGATGTGGGTGAGCGGCAGGACCTCGAGGATCCCCCGCTCGAGGACCTCTTCGAGCACGTTCTCGGACACGAGCGCGCCGAGGGTGTCGAAGACCGCCTGGGCCCACGGGCTCATCTTCTCGCTCGCGTCACCGGGCAGATAGCCGAGTTCCTGGCCGCCGACCGCGTAGAGCGGGCGGAACACCATAATCTTGCGATGCTGCTGGCGTTCCAGGACGGCTTCGAGTCCCGCACAGAGCGCGAGCGCCGACTTCCCCGTCCCCGCTCGCCCTCCCAGGGAGAGGATCCCGATCTCAGGGTCGAGCAGCAGGTCGATCGCCAGGCGCTGCTCCGCCGACCGGCCCTTGAGGCCGAACAGGTCCCGGTCGCCGCGCACGAGCCGCATTTCGCCCTTGCCGGTGACCCGGCCGAGCGCCGAGCCGCGGTCAGAATGGACCACGAGGCCGGTGTTGATCGGCATGTCCTGCACCAGACGGGTGTTGAGCACCTCGTTGTCGTAGAGTTCGGTGATCTGGTTCGACCCGAGAGTGATCTCGTCCATCCCCGTCCAGCCGGAATCGACCGCGAGCTCGTGTCGGTACTCATCCGCGAGCAGGCCGATCGATGCCGCCTTGACCCGCAATGGCAGGTCCTTGGAGACGACCGTGACGGCGAGACCGTCGTTGGCGAGGTTCATCGCGACCGCGAGGATCCTCGAATCGTTGTCGCCGAGTTGCAGGCCCGAGGGGAGCACCGACATGTTGGAGTGGTTCAGCTCGACACGCAGGCTGCCACCCTCTCCGACCGGGATCGGGAAGTCGAGGCGTTCATGCTTGACACGCAATTCGTCGAGGAGCCGGAGGGCCTGGCGGGCGAAGTACCCGATCTCCGGGTCGTTGCGCTTGGATTCGAGTTCGGCGATCACGACGACCGGCAGCACGATGGCATGCTCGGCGAACCGGAAGATCGCCTTGGGATCCGACAGGAGGACCGAGGTGTCCAGCACGAAGGTGCGCTCGGTTTGCTTGATGTCGGAAGCCGTCTGGTTCGAACCCTGATAGTCGGTCTGATTAGCGGTCACAACCACTCCCACCCCGTGCCTCGAAAGGCGCGGATTGTGTTGGCGAGCTGGCCACGGGGGTTCTCGAGCCGTACTTATGTGGCCGTCTCGATCAGGCGCCGTACCTGATGGGGATGACGCTACTTACACTCGGTGAATATCGGAAGTGCGACACACACATTGTCACCAGACGTTAATGGGCGCGGCATCTGGGACTCAGTAAATGGCCGCCGTCGCATACGACGTGAATGCCCCGCGCAGCATGTCCACGGTTTCGACGCTGAGCACGGCGTGGGCGCTGAGCCGCACCCGGCCGTCGCGGGTCGTTGCGGTGATCCCGTGGTTGTGCAGGGCGATCGTGAGCGTGTTGAGCTGGGCGGGAGGGGGCTCGAGCACGAGGATCCCGGCCCGCTCGCGTTCATCCCTCGGCGACACCACGGGTACCGCGTACTCGTCGGCGAGGTCGATCAGTTGCGACACGTTGTCCGCGACCGCGGCCTCGATGTTATGAATGCCCGTCACGGCAATCTCTTCGAGAGCCGCGGAGAACCGCGCCTGCGCGATCGCGTCTCCATTGCTGACCCGGAATGCGCGGGCGCTGTGGCTGGGCGGGAGCACCTCGTCCCACGGCTCGGCAACGTCCGTTCCCGCGAAGCCCGAGAACACCGGAACGAGTCGTTCGACCGCACGGTCGCTCAGCGCCAGGAAACCGGTGCCCCAGCCCGAGCGCACCCATTTCTGGCCACCGGATGCGACGACATCCGCCATCTCATAGGCTGCGTCGGTGACACCGAAGCCCTGGATCGCGTCAACGATCAACAGACGGTCGCCGATCACCTGGCGGATGCCGTCGAGGTCCACCCGGAATCCGGTCCGCGAGTCGACGAGGCAGACCGCGACGGCGACCGTCGCGGGAGTGAGCTGCTCGCGGATCTCGCCGGGGGTCACCCTGCCGTGCTCGGTCCCCAGCCAGATCGGGGTCACGACGCGCAGGGCCTCAGCCGCGCGCACGGCAGCAAAGGGGACGGTGGGGAAATCGCCGGGCGAGAGCAGCACGCCCCCGGTCAGGCCGAACATGGCCTGCATGATGCCGGTCGTCGTGTTCGGCTCGCAGACGACCTGGTCGGCCCGGAAACCGGTCACGGCGGAGACGGCCTCGCGCATCCGCTCGTCCTGCTGGAAGAGGTGGTCGAGGCTGCCGAAGCGGGCGCGGGACAGGATCTCGGTCTGGCCGAGGCTCTCGGCCACCACCGTCGCCGAGAGCGGTCCGACGCGGCCGTAGTCGAGGTAACCGGGCTCCTCGACGAACCCCGCGGCATAGGCATCGATCTCGGTCATCCGGTCTCCTAGCTTCCGAAGCGGCGCTGGCGTTTGGCGAAGTCGCGCAGGGCGCGCAGGAAGTCGACCTGGCGGAGGTCGGGTCCGAGCGCCTCGACGAAGTAGAACTCGCTGTGGGCGCTCTGCCAGAGCATGAAGTCGCTGATCCGCTGCTCACCGGAGGTGCGGATCACGAGGTCGGGGTCGGGCTGGCCACCGGTGTAGAGGTGCTGGCCGATGAGCTCGGGAGTAAGCGTCTCAGCGAGGTCCGCGAGGGTGTGCCCGTTCTCGAGGTGCGCGGCGACGATGCTGCGCATGGCGTCGGTGATCTCGGTGCGTCCGCCGTAGCCGACCGCGAGATTGATGTGCATGCCCTTCTTGCCCGCGGTGCGGGTCTCGGCGTCGCAGAGCGCCGCGATGAGCGGCGCGGGCAGGCCCTTCTTCGTGCCGACCTGCTGGACCCGCCAGTTGCGCTGGCGCGAGAGCTCCTCGGCGAGCTTGGCGATGATCTTGGTGAGCTCGGAGAGTTCCTCGCTCGGGCGGTTGGTGAGGTTGTCCGAGGAGAGTAGGTAGAGCGTGACCACCGAGATGCCGAGGTCGTCGCACCAGCTCAGGAACTCCCGCATCTTCGCCGCGCCGGCACGGTGGCCGTGTGCGGCGGACTCGAGCCCGAGCTGCCGGGCCCAGCGGCGGTTGCCGTCGATGATCATCGCGACGTGGCGTGGCAGGTTCTCCGGCGTCAGCCCGCGACGAAGGCGGCGCTCGTACAACCGGTAGAGGATGTCGCGCGCCAAGGGGACCTGCCTCTTCTGCACGTATTTACGCTAGCCCACTCGGGCAGCCCGTGCTTCTTCCGGCATGTTCGCTGTCGTATTCTGGCTGCATGGCCGCAGAGAGCAGCACCGGGGACGACGCAACCGCACGACAGCCGCTGAAGGCGCCCGACGACGAGTTCATCCCGCAACTGCCGCTGCTCGAGTCGGAGGTGCCCCGGCCGGAGGATCTCAAGCCCACCTGGCGCGGCTGGATCCACGCGGGCACCTTCCCGGTCACGATCGTCGCGGGGATCGTGCTTCTGTCCCTCGCAGAGGGACCCGCGGCGAAGTGGAGCTGCCTCGTCTTCGTGATCAGCTCCCTGCTCCTGTTCGGCAACTCGGCGCTGTACCACCGCATCAACTGGAAGCCGCGCACGAAGCTCGTCTTCAAGCGCATCGACCACGCCAACATCTTCCTGCTGATCGCCGGTTCCTACACGCCGATCACGGTGCTCGCGCTACCGCCGTCGAAGTCCGTGCTCCTGCTCTCCCTCGTCTGGGGCGGCGCACTTCTCGGCATCGCCTTCCGGGTTTTCTGGATCACCGCACCGCGCTGGCTCTACGTGCCGTTGTACCTGCTTCTCGGCTGGGGCTCACTGATGTTCATCGTCGACTTCTTCCAGGCGAACGCCGCGATGATGACCCTCATCATGATCGGCGGCCTGTGCTACTCGGTCGGCGCTGTCATCTACGCGCTCAAGAAGCCCAACCCGTTTCCCGGGGTCTTCGGGTTCCACGAGATCTTCCACAGCCTGACCGTTGTCGCGTTCCTCTGCCACTGGGCGGCGATCCTGATCATCGCCACGCATCCGCTCTACCCCTGAGGCTGCTGGGTCTCCCGCGGGGTGGATGCCTCACCCGGGTGCGTCTCCGCCTCGACGCGGGCAGCGAGTTCCGCCTGCAGGCGCTCGGCGATCTCCGCGCGATACGTCGTGCGGCGGATGCGGCGGACCAGATCGAAGCCGAGCAGCACGACGGCGACCACGACGAAGAGGATCGCCAGGAAGCCGGCGGGCCCCGGCGTGACGGTGTCGGGGTTGAATTCGGGCGGCGGCGTGTTGGCGAGCATGAAGCCCGTCACCGCGTCGACGAGGTGCGGGAACAGGACGGCGCTCATGCCTCGTCCCGGATACCGGCGAACAGATCTGATTCAGGCATGACCGTTTCAACTTTCGATTCGACGAGCTGGAAGTCCTCGTACGGCCACGCCTCACGGATGAGGTCGTTCGGCCAGAAGAAGAAGCTGCTCGTGGGGGAAACCTGGCTCGCGTGGGCCCGCAGCGCCGCGTCCCTCGCGTCCAGGAAGTCGCCGACCGGAACGTGGGTCGTCGCCAGGGCCGGGTAGTTCTTCATCCAGTCGCGGGCCTCCCCGAGCGGCTCGAGCAGCGGGGACTCCGGTTCCTTGACGCTCAGCAGCAGGAAGAGGGCATCGATGCGTTCGAGGTTGAAGATGCGATCGTAGTAGAGCTTGTCGATCTGCCATGGTTCCCCGTCACCCGGGTACCGGGTGGGGTCCGCGGCGGCGCGATACGCGGCCATCGAGACCTCGTGGCAGCGGATGTGGTCCGGGTGCGGGTATCCGCCGTTCTCGTCGTACGTGATCAGGACCTGGGGGCGGAATTCGCGGATGATCCGCACGAGCGGTTCCGCGGAGAACTCGAGGTCGATGGTCGAGAAGGAATTCGGCGGGACCGAACCGTCTTCGTTCATCCCGGAATCCTGGTAGCCGAGCCACCGGTGTTCGATGCCGAGGGCCTGCTGCGCCTGGCGCATCTCCCGTCGGCGCAGGCCGGCCATGTCTCGCTCGGCCATCGCCGTGTCTGCGAGGGCGTCGTTGAGGATGCTGCCGCCCTCTCCGCCCGTGCAGCTCACGACCATGACCTCGGCGCCGCGGCTCCGGTAGTACGCATAGCTCGCAGCCCCCTTGCTCGACTCGTCGTCGGGATGGGCGTGAACGGCCAGGAGGCGCAGTGTCATCGGACTCCTCAGAAATGGCGGATAACCTAGGGACAAGACTAATCGTTGAACCGTGAGTGTGGAGTCTGAGTGACCGGCAGCAGGAACGTCGACAGCGGTACCCGCAGCGAGGGCCCCCTGGATTCCCGGTACGGTCGCGCCCCGAACCGGCGCCTGCGCGACCGTCGGTCCCTGTGGATCACCGCCGGGGCCTTCGCCGTCGTGCTGGTGGGCTGGGTCGTCTGGGTCGGGCTCGGCGCCTCCCAGCCCCTGCTCGAAACCAGGGACATCCGCAACGTCGTCCAGGACGACCGGAACGTGACGGTGACCTTCGAGGCCTCCATTCCGGTGGGGTCACCGGCGAGTTGCGCGGTCGAGGCGCTCAACCAGAGCTTCGCGGTCGTAGGGTGGAAGGTGATCGACCTGCCGCCGAGTGACCAGTATTCACGTACGTTCACGGAGCAGCTACTGACGAGCGAGGCCGCCACCACCGGATTGATTTACCGGTGCTGGCTGACCTAGACTGACGTATTCGCCCCGACGTTCTTCGCCGGGGCGAGCGTTGTTTTCCTGCTGCGATCCGCCCGGAATCACGCACACAACACCGCACGATCACGCACATCCGGTACCACACGCATGACTCGAGCATGAGGAGGAGACCCACCCATGACTACTGAAACCACCGTCACCTGGCTGACGCAGGAGGCGTACGACCGCCTCGCCTCCGAGCTGGAGGCCCTGAGCACCGTCGGCCGGATCGAGATCGCGAAGAAGATCGAATCCGCGCGTGAAGAGGGCGACCTCAAGGAGAACTCGGGGTACCACGCGGCGAAGGACGAACAGGGCAAGCAGGAGGCGCGCATCCGCACGCTCATCGTGCTGCTCCGCAACGCCGAGGTCGGCCACGCCCCCGAGAGCAAGGGCGTTGTCGAGTCCGGAACCGTGATCACCGCCACCATCGCCGGTGACGAAGAGCGCTTCCTGATCGGCAGCCGCGAGATCGCCGGCGACAGCGACCTCAACGTCTACAGCGAGCAGAGCCCGCTCGGCGCCGCGATCCTCGGCCTCAAGGTCGGATCGAAGACGAGCTACACCACCCCGAACGGCAAGGAAATCGCCGTGGAGATCTTCGCCGTCGAAACCTGGGGCGGCGACTAGCAGCATCCGCGGCAACTGTGGCCGTTACGGTCGACTGCGCCCCGTGCACGGGCCGCAGTCGACCGTAACGGCCACAGTCGTCCCGCGACGCGACCCTCAGTCGATCTGGGGGTCGTAACCGGCCGAGGTGAGTACGTCGACGACGTGCTGGCGGTGGTCGGGGCCGCGGGTCTCGACGCTGACGTTGAGTTCGACCTCGCTGATCTGCAGTCCGACGCCGTGCCGGGTGTGCAGGACCTCGACGACATTGGCGTGCGCTTCGGCGAGCAGCTCGGAGATGCGGGCGAGCTGTCCGGGGCGGTCCGGCAGCATGATGCGCAGGGTGAGATACCGACCGGATGCCGCAAGGCCGTGGCTGATGACACGCTGCATCAGCAGGGGGTCGATATTGCCCCCGCTGAGGATCGCAACGGTGGGGCCATCCGGGGTGACCTTGCCGGCCAGGATGGCTGCGACCGCGACGGCGCCGGCCGGTTCGACGACGAGCTTCGCGCGTTCGAGGAGCACGAGAAGCGCACGGGCGGTGTCGTCCTCTGTGACGGTGACGATCTCGTCGACCACGTCCCTGATGATCTCGAAGTTGAGCAGCCCCGGCTTCGCTACGGCGATGCCGTCGGCGATCGTCGGCAGGATCGGCACCTCGATCGCCTTCCCCGCCTCGATGGATGGCGGGTAGGCGGCGGCGTTGGCGGCCTGCACGCCGATGATCCGGATCGTGCGACCGTCGAGGAGCGCCTTCTGCTTCAGCGCGCTCGCGACGCCGGAGATGAGTCCGCCGCCGCCGATCGGGACGACGACGGTGTGCAGGTCGGGAACCTGGTCGAGGATCTCGAGGCCCAGCGTTCCCTGGCCGGCGATCACGTCCGCGTGGTCGAACGGCGGGATCAGGATCGCACCGGTCTCCGCGGCGTACGCCGCGGCGGCAAGCAACGGCTCGGCGACCGTACTGCCCCGGAGGATGACGTGCGCGCCATAGTCCCTGGTGGCCTGGAGCTTGGGCAGGGCGACGCCGACGGGCATGAAGATCGTGGCCTTGATGCCGAGCTCGCGGGCGGCGAACGCAACGCCCTGGGCGTGGTTCCCGGCCGAGGCCGCCACGACGCCGTGTTCCTTCTCCTCGTCGGTGAGCTTCGAGAGGCGGTTGTACGCTCCACGGATCTTGTACGAACCGGTGCGTTGCAGGTTCTCGCACTTGAGGTGCACCTCGGCGCCGAGGACCGCGCTCAGGTAGCGGGAGCCTTCCATCGGGGTCACGGCGGCGACCTGGGAGACCACGGCGCGGGCGGCTTCGAACTCGGCGAGGCTCGGCCCGACGAGGGACAGGTTGGTCATGGGGTGCCTTCGGTAGTGGTCGTGCTGGACGGATTTCTTCTGGTCCTGGTGAAGCCGGGTCGTTGCGGGACGGTCCGCCACAGCGGCGATCCGGTACCCCGCGGAACGTCAGGGAGGTCGGCACGCCAACTGCCGCCCTGAATGTAGTTGATCATGACATTGAGCACGGCCGCGACCGGAACCGCGAAGAGCGCCCCCGGGATCCCGGCGAGCAACGAACCCGCAGCGACGACGAGCACAACGCCGAGCGGATGCACCTTGACCGCCGTTCCCATGATGAGTGGCTGGAGGACGTGCCCTTCGACCTGCTGGACCAGGAGCACGACCCCGAGCATGGCGAGCGCGATCGGCCAGGAGTTGAAGAGCAGAGCGATCACGACGGCGACGGCGCCGGTCGCGACGGCGCCCACGATCGGGATGAAGGAACCGAGGAAGACCAGGACACCGATCGGGATGGCGAGCGGGACGCCGAGCAGGAACGCGCCGAGCCCGATGCCGAGGGCGTCGATCGAGGCGACGAGGATCTGCACCTTCGCGAAATTGCCGAGGGTGGTCCAGCCGGCCAGCCCGGCGCCGTCGATCGCCGCCCGTGCCCGCCTCGGGAAGATCCGCACGATCCAGGCCCAGATTCCGGGGCCGTCGATCAGGAGGAAGAGCAGGCTGAAGAGCGTGAGCAGCAGCCCGGTGAGACCGTGGCCGAGCGAGGTGCCGAGCGAGAGTGCGCCGCTCAGGAAGACCTGGCTGTCGGCCTGGATCGCCGCAAGCGCCTGCTGCAGGTAGTCGTTGATCTGCGGTTCCGTGAGGTGCAGCGGTGACGCGAGCAGCAACGCCTTAAGGTCGCCGTAGGAGCCGGCGAGCCGGTCGCTGAGGCCGGAGAGGCCGCCGGCGAGCTGGGTCGCCGCGAGCGTGATCAGGGCGGCAGGGACGAGGAGAGTGGTGAGCACCGCGACGGCGATGGCCAGGCCCTTGGGCCAGCGGTGCCGCACGAGAAAGGAGACGAAGGGCGCCACGATCGAGGAGACCAGCACGGCGATGAGCAGCGGGATGACGATGAGCCGGAGCTGCACGACGACGAACAGGAAGACGGCGATGACGGCGAAGACGGCGAGGAGCCGCCACGACCACGCGCCGGCGAGCCGGATTCCCGCCGGGACGTTCTCATCGACGCCGTTCGGCGGAGCAGAGACGACGGCGATCGCTGCCGCTCCGGCCCGTTCTCCGGCCGCGGTGCGAGCTCCCGTACCTGGCCCGCTGCCGGGCTCCCGGCCGATCGGGGCGGCACGTCTGCGCCGCCCGGTGAGGAGTGCGCTCCAGCCCGGCCTACCCGCGGATTCCGTCATCGGACCAGTCTAGGCAATCGGAGGCAGTCACTGTCCCCGGTCCTCGCTAGGGTCGAGGAATGGTCCAGTCCCTCTCCCCCGCACTCGCCAGGCGCGTGGCCCTGGCCGCCCAGGGATTCGGGCGTCCCGTCCCGGCCGTCCCCGGCATCCGCCAGCTGGACGCCCTGGTGACGCGGCTCGGCCTGTTGCAGATCGACTCGGTCAACGTCTTCGAGCGCAGCCATTACCTGCCGGCCTTCAGTCGGCTCGGCGGCTACGACAAGGCGCAGCTCGACCGGCTGACCTTCGCTGTCGGCAAGCAGGCCCGCTATACCGAGTACTGGGCGCACGAGGCCTCGTTCGTGCCCCTCGAGAGCTGGCCGCTGTTCGCCTGGCGGATGGACGATTTCCGCGAGCGGTCGGCGCGGACGCCGGGCGCCTGGTCGCAGGGCAACCGGCCGATGCTCGACTGGCTGCTCGCGGAACTGGCCGATAGGGGCCCGTTGCCGGCGAGTGCGATCGAGCACGACGCGAACAAGCGCAGCGGCCCGTGGTGGGGCTGGTCGGACGTCAAGAGCGGTCTCGAGACGCTGTTCCGCTGGGGCGACGTCGTCACCGCGGGCCGCAGCCGGTTCGAGCGGGTATACGCGCTGCCTGGACAGGTTCTTTCCCAGGAGCTTCTGGCCCGCCGGGTGCACCGGGACGATGCACATCGCGAACTCGTCCGCCGGTCGGCGCGGGCGCACGGCATCGGCACGGCGAAGGACTTCGCCGACTACTTCCGCCTGAAGACGCCGGCGACTCTCGTCGCGATCCATGAACTCGAGGACGCCGGCGAGCTGATCCCCGTCGTCGTGCCCGGCTGGGGCCCGGGTGGCACGCCCGGTGCCGCCTGGCTGCACCGGGACGCCCGGCTGCCGCGGTCCCTGGACGCCGCGGCGGTGCTCTCGCCGTTCGACCCCGTGGTCTGGGACCGGGCCAGGGCTCTCCGCCTGTTCGGATTCCACTACCGCATCGAGATCTACACCCCCGAACCGAAACGGGTCTTCGGGTACTACTCGCTGCCGATCCTGCTCGGCGACACCCTCGTCGGGCGCGTCGACCTCAAGAACGACCGGCAGGCAGGCGTGCTGCGCGTTCAGGCGGCCTGGGCCGAAGCGGATGCCCCGGCCGACACCGCAGAACGCCTCGCGCCGGTGCTGCGCGCGACCGCCCTCTGGCAGGGACTCACCGAGATCACGGTCGCGCAGCGGGGTACCCTCGCGCCGGCGCTCGCCGCCCTCCTCGCCTGAGCGCAGTCGTCAGAACTTGTTGCCCATGGCGTGCAGGCGGTCGATCCGGTCCTCGATCGGCGGGTGCGTGCTGAACAGCTTCGCCATCATGCCGGGCTTGAGCGGGTTCGCGATCCACAGGTGCGCCATCGACGTGTTCTGCTTCTGCATCGGGCGCCCGTAGGTCTCGAGCTTGGCGAGGGCGCTCGCAAGGGCATCCGGATGCCGCGTCGTCAGCGCGCTCGTGGCATCGGCGAGGTATTCGCGCTGCCGGGAGACGGCGAGCTGCACCATGCTGGCGACGAGCGGTGCCACGATCATCGCGACCAGGCCGAAGACCATCACGACGGGGTTGCCGTTGTTGTTGTTATTGCGACCGAAGAACGCCATCCGCAGGAACATGTCGGAGATGAAGCCGACCGCGACGACGAGGCCGAACACGACCATCGACACCCGGATGTCGTAGTTGCGCACGTGCCCGAGTTCGTGGGCCATCACGCCCTCGAGCTCGGAGTCATCCATGATGGCGAGCAGGCCCGTCGTCGCGGCGACGATCGCGTGCTGCGGGTCGCGCCCGGTCGCGAACGCGTTCGGCGCGGGGTCGTTGATGATGTAGATCTCCGGCATCGGTGTTCCGGTCGTGATCGAGAGGTTCTCGACGGTGTTCCAGAGCCGCGGATGCTCCGCCTTGCTGTTCACCCGGATGCCACCGCTCATCGCGATCGCCTGACGCCCGGCCGCGAAGTACTGCACGAGGGCGTAACCCGCGGCGACGACGATCGTGAGGATCAGGATGCCGTAGCCGCCGCGACCGTAGACGGCGTTGGCAATCCAGCCGAGCCCGGCGATGATCCCCAGGAACAGGATGATGATGAAAACGGTGTTGCGCTTGTTCCGCGCGATCGCACTGTACATCTGTACCTGCCGCTAGAACTGGACGCGAGGCGGCTCCGCGATGGCTGCGGAGTCGGTGACCTCGAAGAAGTCGCGCTGGGTGAATCCGAGGTTCTTCGCGATCAGGTTGTTCGGGAAGACCTGGATCTTCGTGTTGAGCTCCCGCACCCCGCCGTTGTAGAAGCGGCGCGACGCCTGGATCTTGTCCTCGGTGTCGACGAGCTCGGCCTGCAGCTGCAGGTAGTTCTGGCTGGCCTGGAGCTGCGGGTACGCTTCCGCGACCGCGAAGATGCTGCGCAGGGCGGACTGCATGTGGTTCTCGGCGGCCGCGGCATCCGCAGGGGTCGTCGCACTGATCGACTCGGCGCGGGCCTTGGCGACGTTCTCGAAGACCGCCTTCTCGTGCGCCGCGTAGCCCTTGACCGTCTCGATGAGGTTCGGGATGAGGTCGGCACGCCGCTTGAGCTGCACCGTGATGTCGCTCCACGCTTCGTCCACCCGCACCTTGAGGGTCACGAGGGAGTTGTACGTCGCCCAGAAGTAGATTCCGACGATGACGACAAGCACAACAACGATGAGTAGCGGGATGAGCCATTCCATGGCAGCGTCTCCTTGTATTTCAGCGGTGCGAGCGAGCGGGCCGCGGCGGCATACGAACAATGGTGCCATCATAACGACGCCGCCTGACACTCTCATCCGCTTCCCACCAGACTCCAAGAAACACCCCCGATCCATGGTTCTTTCCGGCCGAACCGGCGAATAATCAAAGGCATGAGCCATCTGTCTGCGCCCGCGGTCCACGTGACGGACCTGTTCGCCCGCCGGGGCAGGCATCCGGTGCTGCACGGGTTGAGCCTCACGGTGCCCCGCGGCCTCGTCGTGGGCCTGATCGGGCCGAGCGGATGCGGCAAGACGACCCTGATGCGCTCGATCGTCGGCGTCCAGCTCGTGCAGTCCGGGGAGGTCACCGTGCTCGGCCGCCCCGCCGGCTCCGTCTCGCTCCGGAACAGGGTCGGCTATGTCACGCAGGATGCGAGTGTCTACGACGACCTCACCGTGCGGCAGAACCTGAGGTACTTCCGGTCGGTGCTCGGCGCCCCCGCGAGCGATGTCGACCGGGTGATCGACGCGACCGACCTGGGAAGATATGCCGGCCAGCTGGCGGGTTCGCTCTCCGGCGGCCAGCGCAGCCGGGTGTCGCTCGCCGGCGCCCTGCTCGGGTCCCCCGAGCTGCTCGTGCTCGACGAACCCACCGTCGGCCTCGACCCGGTCCTCCGGGTGGAGCTCTGGGAGCTCTTCCACCGGCTCGCGGCCGGAGGGACGAGCCTGCTCGTGTCGAGCCATGTCATGGACGAAGCGAGCCGCTGCGACCGGCTGCTCCTGATGCGGGACGGTGAGATCCTCGCAGACGACACCCCGGCCGGGCTGCTCGCGTCGACCGCGACCGACGACGTCGAGGCGGCGTTCCTGAGCCTGATCCGGCGGCATCCGTCGCCAGAAGACCCGCAAGCCGATGACCCGTCGTCCGAAGGCCGGCCGACCGGGACCGGGTCGACCGGATTCGATGGTGCGCTGTGAACCCGCGCCGTACGCTCGCAACGGCCGGACGGGTGCTCGCCCAGATCCGGCACGACCCCCGCACGATCGTGCTGCTCCTCGTCGTCCCGAGCCTGCTGATCGGCCTGGTGGCGTGGATCTTCTCCGACACGCCCGTGTTCGACAGGATCGGGCCGGCGATGATCGCCCTGTTCCCGTTCATCGTGATGTTCCTCGTGACGAGCATCACGACCCTGCGGGAACGCCGCACCGGGACGCTGGAACGGCTGCTCTCGATGCCGCTCGGCAAGGGCGACTTCATCCTCGGCTACACCCTCGCCTTCGGGCTGCTCGCGGTGCTGCAGTCCGCGGTCGCGGTCGGGTACGCGGTCTGGGTCTGCGGCCTCACGATCGCCGGTTCGGTCTGGTTGCTTCTCGCGGTCGCCGTCGCCGACGCGGTTCTCGGCACGACCTTCGGGCTGCTCGCGAGCGCGTTCGCCCGCACCGAGTTCCAGGTCGTGCAGTTCATGCCCGCGCTCGTGTTCCCGCAGATCCTGCTCGGCGGTATCTTCCTCCCCCGCGACCAGCTTCCGGACGCCCTGCGGATCATCAGCGACTGGCTTCCGCTCTCGCACGCGATCGACGCCCTCCAGGCGGTCGCCTCGAATTCGCAGGACGCCGCGTACATCGGCGGCGAACTGCTCATCATCGGGGCGTGGATCGTGGGAGCGGTCGTCGTCGGCTCGATCACGCTCCGCCGCCGCACCCCCTGACCCATCCCCCGCCGCGGATTTCGGCGGGCGGGAAACGGGCGGGAACCGGGCGCCGGTCAGCGGGCGGCGAGCACCTTCTGGAGCCAGCGGTACGAGGACTTCGGCGTGCGCTTCCGCTCGGGGTCTGCGAAGTCGACCCGCACCAGGCCGTAACGCTGGGTGTAGCCCGCGGTCCACTCGAAGCCATCGAGCAGCGACCAGACAAAGGCCCCGCGCAGGCTGACCCCCGCCGCCGGCTTGCCCGGTGCAACGGCGTCGAGTGCGACGACGAGGTGTTCGGCGAGGTAGTCGATCCTGGCCGGGTCGTCGACGGCGCCGCGGCTGTCGACCTGGTCAGGGAAACTCGCTCCGAGGCTCGTGAGGTACACCGGCGGGAGTGCGTCGCCGTACCGGGTCGCGAGCTCGGCGATGGCGACGCCGAGGTAGTCCGGCGCGATCGCGCGTCCCGCCCCCGTGACCGTGAACTCGCGGAACGGGAGCACGTGGAACGGGAAGGAGACCACGGGCGCGTTCTCGTCGACCCTGCCTGCGTTCGCGGCGGTCCGCGGCCCGACGCCCGAGCCGGCGGCACCCGGTCCGCCAGGGCCGCCCGCCCGGCTCGCCGGCCCGCGGGAGCCGG
>NZ_SOFR01000023.1:0-16477 GCF_004402735.1 Cryobacterium sp. MDB1-18-1
ACGTGCAGGGCCGCGGATCGTTGCGCTTGGAAGTTGCCACCGCGTTGCGGTCAGGGCGTGCCACACGGCGCCCGCAGCGCCCGGAGGGTCCGCGGCCGCCGAGGTTCCGAGAGATGGTGATGATCTCCGACCGCCCGCCGGAGATCGAGGACCGCGCCGTTCCCGGGCATTGGGAGGGCGACCTGATCATCGGCTCGACCTCGTCGAAGTCCGCAATCGGAACCCTCGTCGAACGGACTACGGGATACGTGATGCTGCTGCATTTGCCCGGGGATCACACCGCTCGCACCGTGGCCGACGCGATNAACCACTCCACTACTGCGTCAGTATTTCCCCAAAGGAACCGACCTGAACGCCCACAGCGCTCAACGCCTCCTCGAAGTCGCCACTGAACTCAACGAGCGGCCGCGCAAAACCCTCAAACGCAGCACCCCAGCTGACCTGCTCAGCGAGCTAGCCTCAAGGAAGGAAATAGCCCCTGTTGCTTCCACCGTTTGAAATCGCCAAACGGTATTGACCCTAACGGAGACATTCATCGCCCTTCCCCCAGGCGGCGCCCTCCACTACGATTGATTGCACGCAGCCGATGAAGTAATTGGCGGCTGCGCGCCCTGTGCACGAGTTTGCTCCGATTCAGAGCTAATCGTCTGGTCGGATCTCTGATGACTGAGTGACCATTTCCAGCCGACAAGCGAGAAGGAACATACCGTGACTGACAGCCAAACCCCCGCAGATCCCGCAACCGTTGTCGGCCACGATGTGCACAATATTAAGGACTGGACAGATCTTGGTAGGGAGATGTGGTCCTACCTGACCGGCAAGAATGCCGCGATCAACTACAGCTTCGTCGACATGACGGTTGAAGTGCCGCGTGACATAGGGCCGGAATCCCCGCGCGCCACCTGGAAACTGAACGGCACCCTCAGGGTCACCACGAGCGAGAGTTCCGGTATCGATCCGATCATCAAGTAGCCATGAGTATTTCAACCCGGTTGGACATCGATCTGACGTTTTCCCTAGCGGGGCCAGGAGAGAAGGGCGCCGATACGGACGTCGCCACCGAGACGCCGGCGGGGCAAATGAACGGCACCATCAAGGCTAAGGGACTTGATGTCGAGGTCTTCTCAAATAACCCGGAAATGTTCGTGCGTTCCCGAACGGCGACGCTGAAGAACATCCGTGCCCTAGCTTCGAACCTGGCCGTGCGAGGACTGAGCGTCTCCCTGTCAGGACCCGCCGGACTGGTCATCCGTATTGGCGCTGTGCGCGCGCCGATCATCCAGCGCCTGCTGACAGGTTCCCCAAACATCGCGCTCGGCAGCTGGGCTGCGCTGGCACCCCTTTTGCGGCGTCGGAGTGCCGGAGCCACGCAGGTACCTTCCGTGCCGTTGCCGCCGCCGACTCTGTATCCACTCGTGCCGACCTTCAATCGGAGAATCCGGCGCCAAATCACCACGACGCACTACACGCCGGGATCCGGACGGCCCCGGCTGATTTTTGTGGTCGGTTCGGAGAACTGGAACGGCCAGATGCCGGCTGAGTTCGACCTGCTACCGACCATCACCACCATTGGCTCGGCCCCGGAGGCGAATTTGTGTTTAAAGGGCCTCCAGTCTTTCCATGCTGAAATCCGCCACGACGAGAACGATGAGTACGTTCTGTATCCGCTTGGGGCGGTTTCCGGCGGCGCAAAGAAGGAGCGCGGGCAGGAGGGTGCACAGGTCCTGCGCACAGGCGCCCGGATGGAAATGGGGCCTTGGCGGATGGCTTTCTTTCGTGAAGAGTACGCCGACCACGGCCGACCACATGGCGGGCGCGTGGGCGGGGAGCTGTCGTTCCAGAAGCCGCAGCCAACCCGTAGCCGGCAGCCAGAGCACTCACATTCCGCGGGTAGCGCTGAGAAGACGCTCCCCGTCGTCACCGGGCTAGACGACGATTCCGAAATCTGATCGAGAGGCTGCCGTCGCGCCGCGCACAGTGCACCAATGGAAGCGAGCGCACCGCAGAACGTACGCCCCCTTCGTACTCAACGACTTCTGGACGAACGCCGACCCTGAATCCACGGAGATGCTGCGGAAGTCGTCGGCTGGTCCATCGCCGATCACATGCGCACCGAACTCGTCGCCGACGCCCTCACAAACGCGGCCGTGACGCCCCGGATCGAGCAGGACGCGATCTGACACTCCGACCGCGGCAGCGTGGGCGGATTCAACCGGTCGTCGCAACACCGGTACTTGCGGACAACAGTAGCTCGTTCATCGCTTCGGCTGGCGTTTTGAATCCGAGTGTCTTGCGGGGGCGTTCGTTCCGGGCCGCGGCGACGGCCAGGGACGCCTTCATCCTGGAGTCGATGGAGTAGCCGACGATCTTGTTCGAGTAGACGTCTTTGATCGCGCAGAGGTAGATCTTGCCCTCGTCGGTGCGGTGTTCGGTGATGTCGGTCAGCCAGAGCTGGTTCGGGCGTGTCGCGGTGAATTTCCGTTTGACGAGGTCGTCGTGGACGGGCGGGCCGGCCTTGCGCGTGAGGCCGCGTTTCTTCGCGAACACGGACCAGAGCCGCTGCTGCGAGCACAGCCGCCAGACCCGGTTCTCGCCGACGCTGAGGCCCGACTTGTGGAGCTCGTCGGCGATGAACCGGTAGCCGAACGCAGGGTCGTCCCGGTGAGCGTCCCAGACCGCGTTGGTGAGGTGGGCGTTGTCCCAGTCGCGCTGGGAGACTGGGTCGCGCTTCCACTGGTAGAACGCTTGTTTAGAGAAGCGCAACACCCGGCAGGTCACCGTGACGGGAACACCGTCGACGGCCAATTCACGGACCAGCGGGTACATCATTTTGGGTTGACGTCCCGGGAGAGATAGGCCACGGCCCGGCGCATGACCTCGGCTTCCTGCTCGAGCAGCCGGATGCGCTTCTTGGCATCCCGGAGCTCGGTGGATTCCTTCTCGATCACACCGGGCCTGACGCCTTCTTCGACGTCGGCTTTCTTCAGCCAGTTCGCCAGGCAGGACTCCGAGATCCCGAAGTCCTTCGCGATCTGATTCAGCGGGGCTTCGTGCTTCCGGGCTACCGCGACAACGTCACGGCGGAACTCGGGTGGGTAGGGCTTGGGCATGATGACATCTTTCCAGCGAAGACGAATCTCCACAGGTCAAGAGTCAACCAAACCGGGGGCAGTCCCTAGGGCCGGTAGCTGCGCGTAATCGGGTGGGCGTTACGACGAAGCTCCCGGCTGATCGTCGACGCGGAGCGCCCCAAATCCCGGGCAATCGCGCGAACACCGGCCCCGCCCAGCCGCAGATCCGCGATGCGTAGACGCTCCTCTTGACCGGCGGATTCAAGTGGTGTCTGCAACACCGGTTTGATTGGTTGGGTTCGAGATTAGCGTGGCGAGGACTTCTGCGGGCGTTCGGTAGCCGTGGCGTTTGNAGGCGTCGCCACAGGCATGTTTGAGGCGCTCTTCGTTTGCCTCTCCCGACGTGCGCTGGTACAACAGCGCACTGAACGAAAACAGCGGGCCACTCTTCAGAGCATCCACGCCAAGCACCCGGAACGCCCCCACTCCGTCATTGCCACCCCGAACGGCAGGTACTCCGTCAGAGTCAGAGTGGCGTTGTGAACCGCAGCGTTTCGTGGCGTCTTTATCGCAGAGATAAATGTCTTGAGCGCGGCCAGAGGGCAGCCGGTACTTTGGTCAGGAGTCTCGGTGGCTGACGAGGGGCTCTGTTCCGATGACACTGAGGAGGGCGAGGTTCTCGGCATCGCCGGATCCTATGGGCGCGGTGTAGAGGATTAGATGCTGGTCCCGGTCTGTGACGGCGAGCGAGTCGCAGTCGACGGTGATGTCGCCGACGGGCGTCGCCCGAAACGTCTTCTTGAGGGGCGGCGGGATCTGGACGTCGTGCCGCTCCCACAGCCGGGAGAATTCCGCGCTCCCTTCCCGCAACTCCCGGATGAGGTCGGCAATGACAGGGTCGGAAGGGTAGCGCGCCTGAGCGCTCCGCAGTTGCGTCACAACACCCTCTCGGAACTCGACGTCGTCGCTGATTCCGTAGATCGCGGGTGGAGGTTGCCCGCCGGCGAGGAAGGCTTTGCGCGCGAGGTTGCGATCGTGGGGCTCGACGAGAGCGAAGTCTTCCATCAGGGCTGCCGCGAGGTCGTTCCATGCGAGCACCTCGAACGCTGCGGAAAGGACGATCCCTGCCGTGAGCGGTAAGCGTTCGAGAACTCCGAGGACGCTGGGGCGCACGTCACGGCGGTGCAGCCCCGACGGGGCGGGCGTGGTGCCAGCAAGGAGGTGCAGGTGGTCGGATTCCGCGTCCGTGAGGCGAAGTGCGCCTGCGATGCCTGCCAGGACCTCGGCTGACGGGCGAGGTGCACGGCCTTGCTCGAGGCGGACGTAGTACTCGGTCGAGATATGCGCGCGGACGGCGATCTCCTCCCGCCGAAGACCGGGCGTTCGCCGGCGTGCGCCCGAGGGCAGGCCGACGTCTTCCGGGCGGAGTCGCTCGCGGCGACTGCGAAGAAACGCGCCCAGTTCGCTTTTGTCCATACCCCAAGTGTGCGTGCCAGAGGCGTGCGGAGCGTAGTACCGTCTGTGCCTGGATCCGGATCCGTCACGGGCAGACGCTGTCGATATGACAAACACCAACGAGTCCATCCCGGTCGGCCTGCTGACCGGCAAAGTCATTTTTATTACCGGAGCCAGCCGCGGTATCGGTGCCGCCGCAGCCCATCTCTTCGCCTCCGAGGGCGCAGCTGTCGTCCTCGCTGCCCGCAACACGACAGCACTCGACTCTCTCGTCGCCCAGATCCGCACCACGGGTGGCACCGCCGACCGCGTCGCCATGGACCTCTCTGACCGTGCCAGCATCCGTGCTGCCGTCGGCCGGGTCGAGGAGCTCCACGGGCGCCTCGACGGAGCGTTCAACAATGGCGGGGTAAACCAACAGAACGTCGGCCCCCTCGACACCACCTCCGACGACGACATCGATGAGCAGTTCTCCGTCAACTTCCGTTCCCACTGGGTCGCGATGGTCGCCGAGGCGGCTCTCATGCGGAAGTCCGGTGGTGGGGCGATCGTGAACACCTCCAGCATCGGCAGCCGACGGGCCGTACCTCCGCTGCCCGCTTATGCGGCGATGAAGCGCGCCCTGAACAGCATTACCGAGACGGCCGCCGTCACCTGGGCGGGTGAGGGAATCCGTGTCAATGGGATCACGCCCGGCGGCACTGCGACCGAGATGATGGACGAGTGGGAGAAGAAGACCCCGGGCATTATCGATGCCAATAATGCTGCCAGCCCCATCGGCAGGATGGCGACCGCGCTGGAAGTCGCGGAAGTCGCCGGATTCCTTCTCAGTGACCGTGCCTCGGCCGTGACGGGCGCCATCGTGCCTGTCGACGGCGGCGCCGGCGCCTAAGCGGAAAACCTCACATGACTATCACTGATCTCACAGGGAAGGTCGCTGTCGTTACCGGTTCAAGTCGTGGCATCGGACGGGCGATAGCGATCCGGCTCGGGGCTCGGGGAGCGCAGGTCGTGGTGAACTACGCACACGGTGCGCAGGGCGCGGCCGAGACGGTTGCCGCCATCATTGCGGCCGGCTCCGATGCGGTGGCTGTTCAGGCCGACGTTTCCGATCCGGGTCAGATTGAGGCACTTTTCGACGCGGCTCGATCGCGGTTCGGAGGTATTGACATCGTCGTCGCGAACGCCGGAATCGACGAGACCGGCGGGCCAATCGTCGATGTCACAGAAGCGGATTACGACCGCATGTTCGGCGTCAACGCAAAGGGTGCCTTCTTCACGTTGCAGCACGCGGCGCGCACCGTGAACAGAGGCGGCTCTATTGTGCTGATCGGCTCAGGATCCACCAGCCGTCCCGTCGCCGGTTTCGGCCTCTACGCCTCAAGCAAGCTTGTCGGGAATTACCTCGTGGGAGTCCTCGCACAAGAAATCGGTGAAAGAGAAGTGACGGTCAACACCATCCTTGCCAGTGCAACGGATGGTGCCGGCTACTTCTCGGCCGGAGCCGACAACGATGAGCTCCGTACGCTGGTGCAAAACGCCAGCCCGCTCGGAAGAATGGGGTCGGTCGACGACGTCTCAGACGCTGTCGAGTTCTTCATCGGCCCACTCTCCCGCTGGGTGAGCGGTGCGCAACTCCTGGTCAGCGGCGGCCAAAACTGACTCTTCTGCATGGATCACCGATTCGTTGGGGACCCTCAAACACAGTTCATGCGTTGAGGGTTCCCCCGCAGTAAATCGTGGGAGCCATGAGCCTCTGCGGGACATATCAAATGGCTCCGGTTCTGTCTTGGGTGCGAGCACGATGGCCCAATGACTTCTGTCCGTAGACGATCGTTCGCGAGACACGCTCGGACGGGTTCAGCAAGTCGCGGGAACATCGGGCGGTATTAGTAATGCTTGGCGTGTACGCGTCTATGTAACGCGTTACCGGGTTGATGATACGTTGCTGGTATGCGAATTGGATATGGTCGGGTCTCTACCCGGGATCAGCACCCTGAGGCCCAACACGATGCCTTGACCGCGGCTGGTTGTGATCGGATATTCCTGACACGGCTTCGGGAACACTCGCCCGCCGGCCTGAACTTGACAGGGCTCTACTCTCGGCGACCCGGGCCGGCGATCAGCTCGTCGTGACGAAACTCGACCGGCTCGGCCGGTCGTTGGAGAACCTCATCGATTTGTCGAACACCCTCCAGGAGCGCGGCGTTGATTTGGTGGTCTTGGATCAGGGCATCGATACGTCCAGTATCACCGGGCGGATGTTTTTCCAGATCCTTGGCTCGATTGCGGAGTTTGAACATGCGCTGATGTCTGAACGCACCCGCGATGGGCTGGCCGCGGCCCGTGCCCGGGGACGGACCGGCGGGCAGAAGCCCAAGCTCGGTCCGCGTCAGGTCAGGCTGGTCCGTGAGATGTATGAGGAGAAGGACGCCGACGGCAAGCGGGCCCACACTGTCCAGCACATCGCCGGGGAGTTTGGAGTCACTCGGCCCACGATCTACCGGCACTTGGCCAAACCCTGAGCCCCGGCTGTCCGCTGCGGGCAGGGCCGGCCGACCTCCATTAGCGTTGAGGAATGAGTTCCCTCGTCCCGTCCGACTACGCTGCCACGCTTGAGAGCATCAAGCGGCTTGTGCATGAGGCGCGCTACATAGCCCAGCGCCGGGTGAACACCGAACTGCTCAGGCTCTATTGGCAGATCGGAGCGGCGATTATCGAGCGACAGAAGACGGCCGCGTGGGGCAGCAAGGTTCTTGTCCAGCTTTCTGCGGATCTGCGTGCAGAGTTCCCGACCGCGAAGGGGTTCTCGCCAGCCAACCTCAGGTACATGCGCCGGTTCGCCGAGGCGTGGCCCGAACACGATTCAATTCGCCAACGACCCGTTGGTGAATTGCCCTGGGGCCACGTCATCGAGCTGCTTGACAAGCTCGACGATCCCGAACTACGCGAGTGGTACAGCGCCAAGGACATCGCGCAGGGTTGGAGCCGTCCGGTGTTGGCTCACCAGATCACCACCCCCCTGCACCTGCGCGAAGGCACAGCTCCGTCCAACTTCCTGCACGCTCTTGAACGCCGTGATTCTGAGCTCGCTCAGCAGATCACTAAGGATCCGTTCACGCTCGAGTTCCTCGCGATCGACGGTGACGCCGCCGAGCGAGAGCTGGAGGACCGGCTCGTCGAGCGCATCATCGACACACTCCGCGAGCTTGGCCCCGGGTTCGCGTTCGTGGGACGCCAGGTCCACTTCGACGTCGACGGCGATGACTTTTTCGCCGATCTGCTGTTTTTCCACGTCGACCAACTCCGGTATGTGGTCATTGAACTGAAGACCACGAAATTCGACCCGCGCGACGCCGGCCAACTCGGCTTCTACGTCGCCCTCGTTGAGGATCGGCTGCGGAAGCCGCAGCACCAGCCCACGGTTGGGATGCTCCTAGTCGCTGACAAAAACGAGTCCGTCGTCCGGTACGCACTCGCCGGCACCACCCAGCCGATCGCTGTCTCCCGTTACGACCTCTCGCCCGCCGAGCAGGCTGCGCTTCCCGCCGAGGACGCTCTAACCCGCGCGGTCGCCCTCGAGCTCGATGACCACCCCCAGCGCCAGGCCAACCCCTCCGACTAGGCCACGACCTGCGCCACCTCGTCACGACCCTCCACGGACTCACCGAACGGGGGATCGGGCCTCAGGGCCTCGCTGGGGAGGGGGCGGCGACCGACACCACTACGGTGTCCGGGGAACTGGCCTTCAGCGTTTTCGCTGCCGTGGCAGAGATCGAGCGGGCACGTATCTCAGAACGCACCATTGGAGCCTTCGTCGCGGCGCGCCCGCGGGAAGGCGAGCGGCCGTGCACGAGGACAGCGGCCAAAGCTTACCTCGGCATGGCCGCCACGAGAACAGCAGGAGTGCGGGAGCGGTAGTGGCGAGGAGTGCTTGATGGTAGCGGCAGTCCGCGTAGTTGGTAGCACGGTTCTAGCGAGGTAGTAGCGACCCGGGCTGGGTGCCCGGCCCGCTGGGTGTCACTCCCAGTAACCGTCTTGGGCGTTGTTGGTGAGGCGGGTTACGATCGATGCCGCCGCGACCCGGTCGGGAAGTTCCGCGACCCCAGTGCGCGGGTACGGTCTGGGAGGGGATCACCGTCGGGGAGCCGGTCGATGGACCTCGGGTCCCGTTCACGGTACGTTGAGGTCCTCACCTTCGAGGCTGTTCCGCAAGCTATCAGGCAGCGAAAATGCTGACAAGAGGTAATAAACTCTGCACCAGGCCGCAATCTGCGTTGTCGCTACCGAACGAAGGGCACCCTTATTGCCATCTGACACCGTTGCATTGTTGGACGCCATCAGCATCCTGGCCGATTGGGACCACCACCCACGGATACGGTCAACACTGCGCACCACACGCCTCGGGGCCTCAACGCTGAGTTCGATAGATGCGACACCGGTAGACGACGAATGGACCGTCACCCGCCCAGACGATGATGTTGTTGAGCGTCGAACGGCCGACGGCGTCTACACACTGACGATCGGACACAAGGAGGTAGAACGGTTTTTTCGTGACGCTCGCCGGGTTCCACCCGCGCTGTGCCTGGTGTTCCCTATGTCCGCTTTCATCTGGGGCCGTCCGCGAGATATGTGGAGGATGGTCGGCGCCGCGAGGGAGGGAGACGAGACGAAAATCACATTGGTCCACACAGAGCAGACGCCATTCGAGGCGATTTTGACGGTCAACCATGACCTGCGGATTGCCACCAAGCTTGCGTCGCTGGGAGAGACCCTGGAGATGTTCGACTTCGAGTGATTGCACGTCGCACAGAAGTATCTGGGTGCTTCCAGACGGGGCGTTCGGGTCTAGGACCGGACCTCCGAAGCGCGCGCAGCCTCGTACTTCACGCGGAGTGCGTTGATCCTGCTCGCCAATCCGTTGTGAGCAGCACGCGGCTGGTTCCAGCTGCAATCTGCGTGTCGACGATGACGCCGCAGTTCCGACGGAGTGCCGGGTTGTCGCGTTGCGCTGTCATCTGTCGGCGGCCATGACAAGCTGCCCATAGGCGGCCACGGAACTGCCCGCTGACGGCCAGTAGAACTGCTTGGGTTCTATCGGTCGTTGCAACACCCGGCACTTTTCAGGAGTTGCGACCATGGTTTCCGAACAGACAAAACGACCACCAGCCCGAACGTTCACCGACGACGAGAAGGCGTCATTCTTCGCCGCGTTCGAACGGCTCGGAAGCATCCGCCTCGCCGCCGAGGAACTCGGCTTCAAGCCCATGACGTGTCGGCATTGGGTAACCCTCGCGGGCATCGATGTCTATCGGAATGCTCGTGCACGAGGCGTCTGTGCTGATCGTGATTGTCAACGCCATGCGCCTCTTGCGTCGGCATGAACGGCACAGCGCGGCGCGCCCATCCGCCTTGGGTGGGTTAGGCCGCGGGGTGGGTCTTGACGAACCTGGTGTCCGTGCCGATGACGGGGATCTTCAAAGCGCCACCCGGTGATCCCACCGGGGTGTCCCGCCCCTCGAGAATGTCGGCGAAGAACCTCTTGTTGTCGCGGAGGTACGGTTGTTCCCCGTCGGGTAGGTCGGCTTCGTAGTAGATGGCCTCGACCGGGCAGACCGGTTCGCAGGCGCCGCAGTCGATGCACTCATCCGGCTGGATGTAGAGGGTGCGCTTGCCCTCGTAGATGCAGTCGACGGGGCATTCGTCCACGCACGCCCGGTCCTTCACGTCGATGCAGGGGGAGCCGATTACGTAGGTCATTTGGGTACCGCCGTCGACAGGAGGGCAAGGGTCTCCTCGATCACGGTGGCCGCGTCGTCGATGAGTTCGGCGCTGATCACCACCGAGGGCAGTAAGCGGAGCACCGAATCCCACGAGCCGGCGTCCAGCACGATGACGCCGTGGCTGGTGGCGTGGTCGATTATCGTCCGCAGCGCCGCCGGGTTGGGGGTGGTCGTGCCCGGAACGACGAGCTCGACGCCGAACATGGCGCCCTGGCCGCGCACGTCGCCGACCACGTCGTAGCTGCTGGGCCAGTGGCCGATGCGGGCCCACAACATCCGTTCGACCTCCCGGGCGCGTGCGATCAGGTCGTCACGTTCGATCAGGTCGAAAACTGCCAGGGCCGCCGCGGTGGACACCGGGTTGCCGCCGAAGGTTCCGCCGATGCCGCCGGGCTGCACCGAATCCATGATCTCGGCGCGGCCGGTGACCGCCGCGAGCGGAAAGCCGCCGGCGATGGCCTTGGCCGTGGTGATCAGGTCCGGTACGACACCGTGATGCTCGATCGAGAACCAGGTGCCGGTGCGGCCGAGGCCGGCCTGGATCTCGTCGGCGATGAAGACGATGCCGTGTTCGGTGCAGAACTCGCTCATTCGCTGGAAGTAGCCGGGGGCGGGGATATTGATGCCGCCGTCGCCCTGGATCGGCTCGACGACGAAGGCGGCCACCTCGCTCGCGCCGATGTGCGTGACGATGTAGTCGATGGTGCGTTCGGCGGCCTCGGGTCCGGACAGGCCGTCACGGTAGGGGAAGCTCACCGGGGCGCTGTAGATCTCTCCGGGGAACGGCCCCATTCCGGCACGCTCCGGCCACGGTCGGTACGTCATCGCCATGGTGAGGTTGGTCCGGCCGTGGAAGGCATGGTCGAGCACCACGATCGCGCGGCGACCGGTGAACTTGCGGGCGATCTTCACCGCGTTCTCCACCGCTTCGGCACCGGTGTTCACCAGGATTGAGCGCTTCTCGAAGCCGCCCGGGGTGATCGCATTGAGCTTCTCGGCCACCCGAACGTAGTTCTCGTACGGGGTGACGGTGAAGAGGGTGTGCGTGAGCTTGGCGGCCTGCGCGGCGGTGGCCGCGGCCACCTCGGGCAATGCGTGGCCGAAAGAGGTGACGCCGATACCCGAGCCCAGATCGATGAGCTGGTTCCCGTCCACGTCCACCAGGATCGCGCCTGATCCGTGGTCCATGTAGATGGCGGCCAGGGTGCCGGCGCCGGCTGACACGCTCTGGGTTCGGCGTTCATGCAGGGCGAGGGACCGAGGTCCGGGCAGTGCGGTGAGGAGGTTGCGGTGTTGCGGCACGCTGTACGTCATGACGCCACCCTACGGCCGGGATCCGCTCCCACGCCCGGGAACCGCAAATTAAAATGAAAGAAATTATTTAATTGTTACCCAAGTAAGCGGCCAAAATTAGCGCGTGATTGACCGCGGGGTCTCTAGCGCCATAGAGCAGGGTGGTGGGTCCGGCGGCCTGTGCTACGAGCTCGCGCAGTTCGGTCACGGCCCGCATTGTCGCCGGGTCGCCGTCGAGTTCGGCGCGATAACGAATGGCGAAGTCGTCCAGTCGCGCGGGATCGTGATTCCACCAGGTACGCAGTTCCGGAGACGGGGCCACCTGCTTGAGCCAGGCATCGAGTCGGGCCCGCTCCTTGGAGACGCCCCGCGGCCAGAGCCGGTCGACCAGTACCCGGCATCCGTCGCCGTCGGCCACGTTGTCGTAGATGCGCTTGATCCGGATGTTCACGGTCTACCTTTCCGGCACGTCGGTGAGTCCGAGGTGGGCCAAGGCCGCATGGGCGTAGTCCGCGGCAGCCCCCGCCGTGATCGGCTCGAGCAGCCCAAGCAGCCGTCGGCGGTAATCTTCGCCCAGCAGCAGCGCGTAGAGCGCCTCGGCACGGTTGGTGGCACCCTGTCCGCGTTCGGCGTTGATGTGCTCGGCGAGTCGGGCGACGTGGCGCATGTCGCCGTTGTCGTGCAGCGTGCGGGCCAGATCGGGAAAGCGCAATGACTCGGCGATCACGAGCCTGTGCAGGCCGATCATCTGGGCGGAGTGCAGGCGGAAGACGATCCGGGCGGCCAGGGATTCCAGGGTATCCCGGTTCTGGCTGTCGCCACTGACGGTCTCGGCGAGGCGGCCCTGCATCTCGGTGAAAACACCGTCCTTGTTGCCGAAATAATTGTATATGGTGCGCTTGGTTACCCGCGCGTCGGCGGCGATGCGGTCCACCGTGGCGTTGCCGAAGCCGTATTCGAGAAAGTTCGCCAGGGCGGCGTCGAGAATCTGCTCCTGCCGCTCGATGCGACCGGCCTCGGTGGGGCGGCCACGCTTTCGTTCGAGCGGCTCTAGGTTCGCGGGTTGCACGGGGTGCCCTTCGGATTGTGGGTAACGCTGTACATCCACGCTACTCGTCGTTGTAGAATGATACGACGTCGTATCATTAATTCGATTCGACTCCTCAACCGCGACCTCACGAAGGCCGAAAAGGAGTTCAGACATGTCTACTCGACAGCGAACTGCCGTGGCACCCCCGAAGCCCGGCACGCACCAGAACGCCAACCCCACTGTTGTGATGCATCAGACGGCCCCGAGCGACACCGCCGGCGCGAAACGTGCGACCGACTTCTATCGACAGATGGTCTTCATCCGCCGGTTTGAAGAACGGGCCGCTCGGGCGTACACCCAGGCGTTGATCGGCGGCTATTGTCACCTCAACCTCGGCGAAGAAGCCGCCGTCGTCGGCCTTATGGCGGCCCTGCGGCCCACGGACTACCTCTTCACCAACTACCGCGAACATGGCTACGCGCTGACGCGGGGCATCGACCCCAACCGGGTGATGGCCGAGCTCTTCGGCCGCTCAGACGGTGTCTCCAAGGGCTGGGGTGGCTCGATGCACATGTTCGACCTCGAAAAACGGATGCTGGGCGGTTACGGAATTGTTGGCGGCCAGATCCCATTGGCTACCGGTGCGGCCCTCGCCATCGACTACCGCGGTGTGGATGAGATCGTCATGTGCACAATGGGTGACGGAACGACGAACATCGGCGCCTTTCACGAGTCGCTCAATATCGCGGCGCTCTGGAACCTGCCCATCGTCTACGTCGTCATCAACAACCGGCTCGGAATGGCAACAACAGTGGACAAGTCCTCGGCCGAGCCCGAACTGTACAAGCGGGCTTCCTCTTACCGGATGGCGTCAGAACGGGTCGACGGGCTTGATCCCGTCGCCGTGTTCGAGGCAGCCCAGCGGGCCGCGGCAGTCGCGCGCGGCGGAAGGCCGTTCCTGCTCGAGGTGATGACCGAACGGCTGCGCGGGCACTCCGTGGTCGACCCCGGCAAGTACCGGGGCGCCGAGGAGATCGCGCTGACCAAGGAGCGTGACCCTGTGGTCACCTTCGCCGCCCACCTCTTCGAGACGGGTCTGCTCACGGAGCAGGAGATCGCAGCCATCAACGATGGTGCCATCGCGCAAGCCACGGCCGCCGCGGTCTTCGCGGAGGCGAGCCCGTTCCCCGACGTGGCCACCCTGTTCGACTACACCTACGCCACACCCGTGGCAAACGACTCGCACAGGTTGCCCGGGCAACCCCTCTTCGAGCCGGCTCCGTACCCCGAGCACGAGGCCACCCGATGAGCATCATGACCTATCGGCAGGCGCTGCACGATACTCTGCGCTCCGAGATGCACCGCGATCCCGATGTCTTCTTGATGGGCGAGGAAATCGGCCTCTTCGACGGCGCCTACAAGATCACCGCGGGCATGCTCGACGAATTCGGCGAGAAGCGGGTGCGCGACACCGCGATCGCCGAAGAAGGCTTCACCGGAGCGGCCATCGGTGCCGCGATGCTGGGGCTTCGCCCGGTCGTGGAGATCATGACAATCAATTTCAGCCTTCTCGCTCTCGACCAGATCGTGAACCACGCCGCCAAGATCTACGGCATGTTCGGCGGGCAGGCCCGCGTGCCCCTCGTCATCCGCACCCCGGGCGGCGGCGGCCAACAGCTCGGCGCCACGCACTCGCAGAACATTGAACTGTTCTACGCTTTCGTGCCCGGCATGAAGGTCCTGGCCCCCAGCACCCCCGCCGACGCTAAGGCCATGATGCTCGCGGCGATCCGTGACGACGATCCGGTTCTCTTCCTCGAGAACCTCTCGCTGTACAACACCAAGGGCGAGGTTCCCGACGACGATGTCCCAGCCGAGATCGGCAAGGCCGCCATCACCCGGCGCGGCCGCGACATCACGCTGATCGGCTACTCGCGGATGGCCTACGTGGCGGCCCAGGTAGCCGAGCAGCTCGCCGAGTCCGACGGCCTCGACATCGAGGTTATCGATCTGCGGAGCCTGCGCCCCCTCGACCGCGGGACCGTGGTGGAGTCCGTGAAGAAGACACACGCTGCCGTCATTCTCGAGGACGACTGGCTTACCTATGGGATTGGCGCCGAAATCGCCGCGACGATCTCCGACGGTGCCTTCGACTACCTGGACGCGCCGGTTCGCCGCGTTGCCATGGCCGAGGTGCCGATGCCGTACTCAAAACCACTGGAGACTGCCGCGTTGCCGTCGGCGGACGACGTCATCGGCGCCATCCGGCAGACACTCGACGCCGTCGGCCGCCGCCGCAACCCGATGGAGAACAAGTCATGATTGAGATCACAATGCCGCGCCTGTCTGACACCATGACCGAAGGTGCGATCGCGGTGTGGCACAAGCAGCCCGGCGACAGGGTCGAGGTGGGCGACATTCTCGTGGAAATCGAGACCGACAAGGCCACGATGGATTACGAGGCGTATGACGCCGGCACCCTCTCGAAGCAGCTGGTGTCCGAGGGGGAGCAGGTTCTGATCGGCGCCCCCATCGCGCTGCTGGACGACGGTAGGGCGACCCTCGTGCCCGAGCCGGCCGTGGCTTCTCTTGGCGCGGTTCCAATTGCCGCTGCGCCCGCAGCTGACCTTGCTCCGGCGAAAGGCGCCGCGGCGCCGGCCTTGCCCGTCACCGAAGAAGGTGCCCGCTTGTTTGCCTCCCCGCTCGTGCGGAAGCTTGCCAGGGAGAACCACCTCGACCTGAGCCAGGTTCGCGGTACCGGCCCCGGCGGTCGGATCATCCGTGCTGACACCGTGGGCCTACTCGCCCAGGAGCAGGGCTCCGTCGTCGCCCCGGTCAGCCGTGCGGCCGCGGTTCCGGCGCCCGCTGCCTCAACGTCAGGCGCCATTGCCGGTGCAGACGACAAGCGTGGCTCGGAGGCAGTGGCGCTGAGTAGCATGCGGCGCATCATCGCGCGCCGTCTCGGCGAGAGTGCCCGCACCATCCCGCACTTCTACGTGACGGCGACAGCGGATGCTGAGAACCTCGTGCTCCTGCGCACCGACCTCAACGTCCAGCTGGTGGCGGCCAATCGTCCAAAGGTAAGTATCAACGACTTGCTCATTCGCGCGAGTGCGCTGGCGCTGCGAGAACATCCGCTGGTGAACGCCTCGTACATCGACGATGCGAGCGGCGAGATGCTCGTGCACCACCGCATCAACGTGGGTGTCGCCGTCGCCGGAGCCGCAGGACTGGTGGTTCCGGTGATCGAGGATGCGGACCAGAAGACGGTCAGCCAACTCGGCACCGAGGCCAAAGCCTTGGTGGCACTAGCCAATACCAAGAAGCTCACGCCGGCGCAGATGTCGGGTGGAACCTTCACGATCAGCAACCTCGGCATGTTCGGCGTCGACCAGTTCACCGCCATCATCAACCCGCCCGAAGGGGCGATCCTCGCCGTCGGCGGAATGTCCCTCGAGGCCGTTGTCGTGGGGGAGGAGATCCTGCCCCGCCACCGTATGACGTACACCCTCTCCGCGGATCATCGGATCATTGACGGGGCCTTGGCCGCTCAGTTCCTGCAGACACTCACCCGCCTCATCGAGAATCCGTGGACCATCCTGGCCTGAAGCGGGTACCCCCGCTCCACCAGCCTCGCTCGACCCACACTCACGAACGTAGAAGATAGGACGCACCACAATGGCACGCACAGAAAACGGAAAAGTCGCACTCATCACCGGTGGGGGACAGGGAATCGGGCAGGGAGTCGGAATTTGTCAAGGTGAATGAGGCCAGCGTGAGTTTAGGCGGCTAGTTTCGGCTCGTCTTCTTGAGCTTCGGCGGGCTTGTTGATCCAGGCCGTGTCG